>SKVS01000054.1 GCA_007129335.1 Spirochaetaceae bacterium | reverse complement strand
AGGCGTTTCACGGGAAGAAATCCATCGATGTCGTCATATTGTACCCTTCCGGAAGGGTTAGTCCCAGTCAAGAAAAGCAGTTAACTACCCTCGGAGGAAATGTCCACGCCCTGGAAGTCAGGGGGAGTTTTGATGATTGTCAAAGAATGGTGAAAGAAGCTTTTATGGATCGGGAGCTGGCCTCAAACCTCCCTCTGACCAGTGCTAATTCTATAAATCTTGGCAGGTTGGTTCCCCAGAGCTTTTACTACATATGGACCTGGGCACAGCTGAAAGATGAATTGAAACAGCAAGGTAGGTCCCTTGAGTTCTGTGTACCCAGTGGGAATTTTGGAAATTTGACTGCCGGAATTCTTGCAAGAATGTGGGGCCTTCCTGTACAGGGTTTCCTCGCGGCAACAAATGCAAATGATGTGGTGCCCCAGTTTCTTGAATCGGGGAACTACGAACCCCGTCCTTCTGTGGCTACCCTTGCTAATGCCATGGATGTGGGGAGCCCATCGAATTTTGAGCGGCTACAGCACCTGTTTCCCCAAAAAGGAGCAATGGAACGTATTGTTCGGGGAATGAAACAGACCGATGAAGAAATACTTACAACTATGAGACAGTACTACGAAGAGCAGGGACTGTTCATTTGTCCCCACACTGCCGCAGGTATTGGGGTGGCTGATCGAATGGTTCGGCAGGGGGCTTCAGACCTGGTGGTTACCTTGGCAACCGCTGACCCGGGCAAATTCAGCGAGGTTGTGCATCAGGCTACCGGTGCTTTGCCTCCCATGCCCCAGCCTCTGGTCGAGTCCATGCACCGGACAAAAATAGCCACAGCCATTTCTCCTGCGCTGGAAGATTTGGCCGCCTACCTGCGCAGGGAACTGTAAAACACAATAAGTGTACCGAAGCTTGTAAAAGACAGTGAAACCACCCTATATACAGTGTAAGGAAACTTCTGAACAGCCATACATGGTGGTTTTTACAAGCTTTCGTGCACTCTTTCAGGAGAATGGGGAGAAACACCGAGGAACTCGATCATATTTTGGGTTATCTTAAGGATCCGGTCCTCCATGAATAACCGGAAATATTTCATATTCATAATGGCATCCAGTAATCCCCACAGATGGAGCTCCATGAGAAAGGACATTTGAGTATCCGGACCAAGAGTTAATTTCAGCTGGGCATCGTGAAGACCAAAGGGCGGCCTGATCAGACTGAAAAGAATGACAGTTTCTTCTTCCTTTTTCTCGGGAGACCTTTTCTCGGGTTGGGAAATGCTCAGGGTGAATGGAGCCTGGTTATTCTTTATGTTTAGAGGCCAGAAAAGATTCAAATCATAGTGGAGAACCATGGTTAAGGGTTCTTCGTAAATAAAGTCGGTAAAATGAACCCAGCTTTCAGCTGAAACAGGGTCATTCCCATCCATGTATCGCAGGGCCCACTGGGAGTAGGAATCAAAATCCAGAATCAGTTCGCTTGCCTCGGAATGCCAGCCCTCGGTTGTAATGGTTCCTCGGGTAAAATATCGGGATCCCTGGTTCCAGGATTCAATGTCGACCTCATGGGGCCGACCAGGGCTGAGGATAAAGCCTAGGAAAAGAAAGAGTGCGCCGAAAAATACCGGTATTCTCCCTGGAAAGGTGGGAGCCGTTGGTCTTTTTCGTCCTGACTCAAGGGAAACAGAAATCAATGTCGTTTCCAGAACATAGGTGTCAGTATAACCAGGACGGTGTATAGTTCGAGTCTTCCGAGCATCATTCCCAGACTCAGGATCCAGGTGAGCCAGTGGGGAAACCCCGAGTAGTTCATGGTCGGACCAACAGCCCCAAAACCGGGTCCGATATTTCCCAATATTGCTAGGGCAGTGGCAAAACTGCTCAGAAGGTCATATCCAGCAATGCTTACCGCAACCGTCAGGCCGATCAATATGCTTATGTACAGAAAAATGAAACCACCTACAGCTTCAAGGCTGTCCTTTTCCAGAGGCCGCTGATTGATTCGTGGAATAAAAATTCCCCGGGGTTCCAGAAGTTTTTTCAGGTGAAGAGACCCGATTTTGAACAGAATAACCAGGCGCAGAACCTTAATTCCCCCACCGGTTGATCCTGCTGAGCCTCCGACAAACATAAGCAGGAACAAAATACTCCTTGAAATGGTTGGCCATTGATCGTAATCCGTTGTGGCGTAGCCAGTAGTGGTCATTATTGAGGCTGCCTGGAAGGTTCCGTATTGGACCGCTTCCTTCAGGGTTGTATACACTCCATGGCCCAGGAGGTCAGCAACAATAACCAGGGAAGCAAAACAAAAAATACCTAAATACGCTTTCAGCTCGCTGTTTGCTCGCAGACTGGAAAATGAGCCTAAAAACAAACGGTGGTAGAGGGTAAAGTTGATCCCCGCAACAACCATGAAAAACGTAATTACTCCGTGAATATATCCCGAATTGTATCCGCCGATGCTTGCATTGTTCGATGAGAAACCGCCGGTTGCCAGGGTACCAAAGGTATGAATGAGGGAATCGATCAGATCCATTCCACCCAGGTATAGGAGGATGGTCTGAATAATGGTGAAGCCCAGGTAGATGAACCAGAGTATTTTTGCAGTTTCGGTTATTCGGGGGGTAATACGATCCACCGTAGGCCCTGGTGCTTCCGCCTTAACCAGATGGAACCCCCCAACTCCCAGGAGGGGAAAAAGGGCAACGGTGAGAACTACAATTCCCATGCCACCGAGCCAATGGGTCAGGCTGCGCCAAAAAAGAAGACTGCGGGGAAGGGCTTCGATATTGCTGAGTATTGAGGCTCCAGTGGTGGTGAACCCCGACATGGTTTCGAAAAAACTATAGGAGAAACTAGGAATAAAGCCCGATATGTAGTAGGGAAGGGATCCAAGAGCGCTTGCGCTGAGCCAGGCGAGGGAGACGAACAGGAACCCCCCTCGTATGGTCAGGTTGCCCTTTGATCTTTTAAGGATTGTTTGGGATCCCCTGCCTTTTGTAGTGTTGTTCATGCTCAGGTGTTGAATGAGCACACTGAACCCAAAGAACAGAATCCCCCCGAGAATAGGCACCGCAAAACCCGGAACCATGGAGTATTCTCCCAGTAAAAGCCCCAGTACCAGGGGTAGAAGGAGGAACCCCGATATGATCAGGAGGAACACTCCTAACAAACGGATAACAACAGGAATGCCCATTATTGTTTACCCAGGGTGTTTTCCAGTTTTTTCATGGATTCACCGGTTGTTATGATAACCAGATTATCCCCCGCTAGAATTACCAGATTCCCCGAAGGCAGAAGGTTTTGCTTGTCCCGGGTAATAAAGAGGATGAGGGTATCTTTAGGGAGTTTCAGGTCCTTGATTGCCCGGGAGTCGAATTTATCTCCCTTTTGACAAGTAATTTCCACAAATTCTATTTTTCCTTCTGCCAGGCTATGGACCGATCGTATATTCCCCTTGCGTACCAGCTTCAGAATTGAATTTACAATGGTATTGTTCAAGCTGATGGTGGCATCTATGGTAAGGTGGCTTGCTATGGTTAAGTAGGAGTTTTTCCGGACCAGTGCTATGGTGCGGGGGGTGCCCAGGGATTTGCCGTACAGGGCGGTAACAAGGTTCAGTTCCTGGTTGTCCGTAGCGGTTATGAGCAGGTCGTACCTGGTAAGGTCATCCTCTTCCAGTACGGGGTCTTCGGCGACATCGGCGTGTTTGACCATAATCCCAGGGTACATCCTGGATAGTTCCTCACTCCTCTCCCGGTCTGCTTCAATGAGGGTTATAGATCGGGAAGTTTTCTGGACCTGGGGGCGCAGAATACCTTTGAGCCTGGAAAAGAGTCCCTGATCCTGGGATGGGTGGAGTTCCTGCAGTCCCCGGGATAATCCTCTGAGTAAGTAGGTGGGTACCCGACCTCCTCCCACCATGAGGATGTTTTTGGTCATGGTGGGGGTTTTACCCAGCCAGCCCAGGGTCATTTCCAATTCCTGACCTGTACCTACCAGATAAATAACATCCCCCCGGGCTACTATGGTGGATCCTGTAGGAATAATAGGACTTCCATCCCGTATAATGATGGCAACCAGAAAGCTTCTTCCGGCTTCCTGTTTAATGTCCATGAGATTTTTATTCACTCCGGGGCTGTAGTCCTGAATGATAGTGCTGCGCATTTCATAGTTGCTGTTTGGGAACTGGAGGATGTCCGAAGTAACACCGTACTCGATAGTGCGCAAAATTGCCTGGGCAGCCTCGACATCCGGATTAATAACATGGTGAATCCCCATGAACCCCTGACCCATAGTAATTGCTTCGGTGTATTCTTCGCTGCGGACCCGTGCAATGGTCTGTTTTACTCCGAAATCGGTACCCACCAGGCTGCAAGCAACAATGTTCAACTCATCCGAATCGGTAACCGAAATAAACACATCGGCTTTGTCCGCCCCTGCTTGTATAAGGGTATCTTTTTTACTGGCTTCTCCGTTTATAACCATGCAATCCAGATTGTTTACTACATCCTTGGTGGTCTCTTCATCCCGGTCAATGAGTACCACATCCCGGCCTTCAGCAATGAGCTGCCGGGCAATTTGTATGCCCACACTGCCAGCTCCGAGTATTATTACTTTCATGGTTACAGTATAGTGGAGGCTGGTATGGAAGGGCAACGGCCAGGCAGGGCAATGGTAGTTGTCGAGTTAACGCTTTGAATCTATAGTCATAAGCGACCTGGTTCTGTTGGGCTTACTTTTTTTACACTTTCAATATTCGCCCTGCGTTTGCTCTGCCCCATTTGACAAATCTGCAAATCAAGGTTTATTATCGGGATATTACCCGGACTTCCGGGCACGAGTGTATCAACGACCACAGGAGGTAGAGATGAGAGAGATTGCCCTAAAGATGGCGGTGTTCAGGGAATAGGGTGTTTTTTTCTTGATGAAATACACAAGATCATACTCCTTAGTATAAAGCTAAGCCCCCCTTCTTTCCCCACTAGTTACTTTCCGCACATCAATACTCACCGAACATCCCATCATAATCAACGCGGCTAATTATTTTACCAGAGCCCGGCGAAGCTGTAGTTTTCTGGCTGATCGCCGGCCAAATGAGGCGTTGAAATGTCACGAACCGTTAAATCTATACAGAGAACTCACGAAGGTTTTCTCTGCACTACCTGCGGTGCCACAGTGGCACCTGCAGAATCCGGGACAAAAAATCGTAATCATTGTCCGAATTGTCTTCACAGCAGGCACATGGATATAAGTCCGGGAGATCGTAGGTCAAATTGTCGCGGAGTAATGGAACCCATAGGTATTTGGGTTCAGCCGAATAAAGAGTGGAGTATCCTCCATCGATGTCAACGATGTGGATGGATCAGGGCGAACAGGATAGCAGGAGATGATGATGAAGAACTTCTGCTTCAACTTGCAGCCCAGCCCCTCGCGTATCTGCCCTTTCCCTTAAAGCTGGGGATCGGGACCGAAAGGAAGCATTCTCTATGAAATCCATAAATAACCTTGTCAGGGCTCGGGTAGTTTCCCGAGACCGGCATTTGTACACCCTGGAAGATCCGGAAACCCGAACCACGGTGACCCAGGTTTCGGTAACCGGAAGTTTTGAATATACCGTATCTGGACCCCACGATTTTCCGGTGGTAGGGGACTGGGTCATGGTTGATTCTCTTTCCCCTGGGGGGCGGATCCACCAGGTTCTCCCCAGGAAAACCGTTTTAAGCCGGAAGGCAGCAGGAGAAGAAACCGTGCAGCAGGTTATCGCAGCAAATATTACCGTTTTACTCTTGGTATTCGGTCTGGACGGGGGCAGGAATTTTCTGGTTCGGCTTCTGGAAAGGGCTCTTGCGGTAGCCTGGAACTCCGGGGCTCGGCCAATTGTGGTATTGAATAAAATTGATTGTGCCAACCCTGAAGAAAGGGAAGACTCGCTCTGGGCTGCCAGAAACGCTGCTCCCGGAGCGGATGTTCTCGGGGTTAGCGCATTAACCAGTGAAGGAATAGCTGAGTTGAAAAGTCTGTTCCAGCCTGGTGATACCCTGGGTCTGCTGGGAAAAAGCGGGGTTGGAAAGTCTGCCCTGGTGAATGCTCTGGGGCAGTATCAAGTACGTACTGGTGAGCAAAGGAAAGCTGACCTTCAGGGGCGGCATACCACAACCAGCAGCAGGTTGTACCACCTGGAACATGATATATCTATTATTGACAGTCCAGGTTTAAGAGAGCTACAAATTTGGTCCGATGCCCAGGATGTGGGTTCGGTTTTTGAAGAAATCCGGGAAGTTGCCCAGGATTGCCGTTTCTCCGACTGCAGTCACCAGGGTGAACCGGGTTGTGCTGTTCAGGAAGCCTTGAACCAGGGTTATTTGGATTGGCAAAGGTATCAGGCGTATTTGGAACTGATGAAAGAACAAGCCTATTTAGAACGGAGACAAAATCATCGGGCCATACTCGAGGAAAAACAACGCTGGAAGACTATTTCTAAAACCATGAAACACCATCGGAAGCCTGGCTGGTAGGCATACCTGAAGGATTGCGGTTCTGAGATAAAACCCAAGATAGACAGTTTTTGGGAAATGAAATATGGTACCACAGCGTTCACAGAAGGAAGGATAACCCATGTATTTTCACAAGGTCGATACGCCCTACAATTTTACTTTTACCGGTTCTCGGGAACACGCCGGAGTTCCGGTTTCGAAGAAGGAAGTATCCCAAGCACAGGCCCTGCTGCCTGGGGGAGAGACTCTGGAAATAATGCTGGAGGATCGGGGGAGCGATGTATTCCTTTACCGGGTAGCCAGCAAGCTGCGATGGTCTGAGGGGAATCCCAGCCAGGCAGTTTTAAGTACCGATGAATTTGCCCGCCAGCCATCTACCATGGAACCACGACTGGGTCTTGATGGATCGGTGAGTTTTAGCCGGGAGGGCGATACCTGGCTTACAACCCTTGATGAGCAATCATTTGGAGTAAATGGGTCCAAATGGATGCTTTGTTTTCCCTGGGAAAAGGATCTGCGTTTTTATGGAATGGGAGAGAAAAAGGGCTTTGAGCGAAGCGGACACAGGACCCAGTTCTGGAACACCGATGTCATGGCAGACTTTCGAGGTAACGTCATAGACACCGGAGATACCGATCCTATGTACATTGCATTGCCGGTACTCATTGTCAGATTCTCCGATTCCCAGGGAGGCAGCAGGGGTTATGGAGCTCTGGTTGTCAATAATCCCGATGGGGTTTTCATGAATACCGCAGCTCAGGAGGGGATTTTTGCCTTCCAGAACATACCCCCCGAACCTGTCTGGTACCTGGGATCAAAAAACTGGGAACCGGAAATATTCTTTCTTTTTGGGAATGATTTTGCCTCGGTAGTGCGAAAGATCCAGACCCTTCAGGGAAGAACCCCCCTTCCTCCTCTTTGGGCCTTGGGGCATCAACAGTCCCGGTGGGGCTACAAGAGTATAGAAGATCTTCAAAAAATACATAGCAAGTACCAGGAACATGAAATTCCTAACGACGGAATATGGCTCGACATTCAATACATGAGGGGTTACCGGGTGTTTACCCTGGCAGATGAGGGGTTTGATAATATCCAGGGCGAGCTGGCCGACCTTCGAAATCAGGGATCCCGGGTTGTTCCTATTCTGGATCCGGGCATCAAGGTTGATCCTGAATGGGATGTGTATGTTCAGGGCAAGCAGAATGCCGTTTTTTGTAATAATACCGAAGGGGGTGATTATGTAGGCTTTGTGTGGCCTGGAGTAACGGTGTATCCGGATTACAGTCTGCCAGAGGTAAGGGACTGGTGGGCCCGGAAAGTCCGGGATTTCACGGAACATGGTTTTGGAGGCTACTGGATCGATATGAACGATCCCTCTTCCGGTTCTTCCCCCCTCGAAGACATGAGGTTCAAACGTGGAGCTCTGGATCACGGGGCCTACCATAATCAATATGCACTGGGAATGGCCCAGGCTACCCGGAAAGGATTAGAAATGGCTCTGGGCAATGAACGGCCCTTCCTATTGAGTCGGAGTGCCTACCTATCTTCATCCCGGTATACTGCGGTCTGGACCGGCGATAACCTGTCGAATGTACATCATATGCGAAACGGTATCGATTTAACTCTGAGCCTGGGTATTTCTGGTATACCCTTTAGTGGTCCCGATGTCCCCGGTTTTGCAGGTGATGCCTCAGCTGAACTCATGCGGGCCTGGTACAAGGCCTGTTTTCTCTTCCCCTTTCTGCGTAATCATAATGTTCTGGATGCCCGGGAGCAGGAACCCTGGACCCGGGATGCAAAGACCCTGGAAATTGTCACCGAATACATCCGGCTCAGGTACAAACTCCTGCCCTATTTATATAATCTTTTCATCGATCAGGAAGAACTGGGAGATCCAATCCTGCGGCCGATGATTTACCACGTGGATCAGCAAGAGTTTACCCGGGTAAGCGACCAGTTTTTTGTGGGGCCAGCAATCATCCATGCGCCTGTGCTCGATGATCAATCCACCACAAGAACCCTGTTGATTCCCGAAGGACGGTGGTTCTCCTCCCTAACTGACACATGGGTTCAGGGACCGAAAGAACTCACGGTAGATACCAAAGCCGAAGGAACGCCCTTGTATTTTAAGCAAGGGGCTATTGTGCCCATGCAAAGGGGTGTGCGGAAATCGAACAAGAATGAACTGGCGGAAATTGAGTTTCTTATTTTCTGGACCGCTGATACGACCGAACCGTCGACCTACCGATACCGGTTCGATGATGGACTGACTACCGGCTACCTCGAGGGTATGCGAAGCGAGGTCGAACTGACCGTTCATCCTGGAAAGACTCCCAGGGTTCAGATTTCAAGCCGGAGGATGGAATCCGGTTCCCTGGTAGCTGCCCTGGTTTTTCCCGGTTCTCTAAAAACAGCTCTGGTAGAGGTGGATGGTAAACAGACCCAGGTGGAACTGCAGGTTTCCACTATGAGGATTGCCGGGAGAGAGGTGGAGGTTAGTGTGTCGGAACAATGGGTGGTGGGCAAAACGCAGGAGAACTAAACATGAGGAATATACATGAGAAAACCCAGTAACGGGAACCCTAAGGGTAGACAGAATCTTCCTGTACTCCTACACCCCTGCTCAGGAATCCAGGGCAATATCCCCTGAAACTTCTAATCCGGCTGCCCGGCTTGTACCTCGGTAATTGTCACCTTGTCCGGTAAGCTTTACCCCCAGTTCAATACTCGCAGCCACACTTTCCTTGATGGTACGGGTCATGTTTCCCCTTTCCGGGGCAGTAAGTTCTGCACCATCGTCCCGGAGAGCAGTAAATTCCAGGTCAAAACCCTTACCCATGATGCGGCCGGTGACCCTGTCGGGGAAGACCGCCAGGTTGTGGAAAACTGCTCCTGTATAGGTGGCAAAGGGATAGTATGTTTCGTTTATATACAGGTAACCCAAGAAGCCGGTGAAGGTTTTGCCAATCCAGGGAATCCGGGCTACCGAAAGCATAAAACTCACCGGCCCCTGTTGGTGTTCCTGGTTTTCAGAAGAAGTGAAACTATTGGCCTGCATCCATATCCAGCTCGAGGGAAAACTCTTACCCCAGTCTTTCTCAATGTAACCCTGTCCACCGGTGAAATGCACCGGTTCCTGGATCAGGGGTGTAGTCATACTCATGGTTCCGCCCAGTTCATGATGGGCCGAGACCAGGCCGTGGTAGCATTCCATGGCGGGAACATATCGGTAAGGTCCCATAATTCCCGGCCGACCCAGGCTCACCGGATACTCCCGGGGATTGTGGTATTCGATTGTTCCCGACAGCTCAAAATCAGGCTCACTGATGTTCAGTTCCATGCCTCCGAGGGAGAAGTGGTTATTGCCAATAGAAACCCGAAAGGTTTTCGTATCCAGCGCAGCGGCGGTCAGGGGGAAGCGAATGTATCGTGATTCGGCAATCTGTGGGCCGCGGGAAATGTTTACCTGAATGAAACTATGGGAATCCTGTCCAAGGCTGATTCCTGGAATAACTGCAAGGGTTGTTGGGATGGGTTCGGGACTGACGTGTTTGCAATACCAGCCTTCGAAGTACTGTTTTTTCTTCAGGTTGCCCTGAAAGGATGGGGGGTAGAAAAGTGCCATGGGTTTATTATATCAGCAAAACCAAATTTTGTGGCCATCTGAGTTTTCCCTGCTCTCTTTGCTTTCTTGAGCTCTTGTGGTTTTCGGTAACTGGAATTAAACTTGAGGAAAAGGGAGTTTATGGACAATCCCACCCTCATGTACATTCTTTTCATCATTACAGCCAGTTTGGCGGGTATGTTTCTTGTTTACAGCTTCGCTCAGAAAACCCGAGTGAGTGCCCGGTACTGGGCTACAAGCTACTCTCTTCTTTCAGCAGGATTTTTCCTCATTACCCTGCAAGGGGAAATGAACCCGATTCTAACCGTACTCCTGGCTAATGGCCTCATTACCCTTGGATACTTGGTCAATCTCCTGGGTCTCCGCAGGTATTTGAAAATAAAGACCTGGACAGCCTGGCATATTATCGCAGTTCCACTTCAAACCCTCTTGTTTGTGCTGTTTCTCTACCCCTTCCCGTCGGTAAGCTACCGAATTGTTGTTATTTCCCTCATTTTGTCGGTTGTGACAATGGAATCGGGATATATCCTGATCAAGCATGCCCAGGAACAGAATTGGTTTGTTACCCGGTTCGGAATGTTCGCATTTTGGTTTTCCAGTGGGTATTTTTTTCTGCGAAGCATTCTCTCCCTACAGCGGGAAAACTCACCCTTGCTCGGCCCTGCTATGGATACTTCGGTTTACTTTATTCTCATCAATATTACCCTTATGATGTATGCTTTTGTTTTTATGTTGCTTCATTCCACCGGTCTTGAAATAAGCTTGCGCAAAAAAATAGATGAAATCCAGAAACTGAATTCCAGCAAGGACCAGTTACTCTCTATTGTAGGTCACGATTTACGCACTCCTATTTCCTCCATGATGATGCTGGGCGAGCTCTTGTCTGCAAAATTTGTTCCCGGATCGTGCATGGAAATTGATGATGAAGAACTGTTTGTCCTGACCCACTCATCCCAGACTGCTATGACAATTCTGGAAGGACTCCTTGAATGGGGCAATGCTCAACACAGTCTGTTGGGATACGATCGGGCGGAAGTAAATCTTGCACATGTTCTCCAGGCTGTGCTGACCGAACTTCGTACTACAGCCAAGGAAAAAAATGTTGAATGGAAACTGGAACTTAAGGAAGATGTTGTCATTTTCGGGGATAAACGGGCACTGGGCATTGTGTTTCGCAATGTGATGCAAAATGCTCTGAAATTTGCAGAAAAGGGGAGCGAGGTCCGGGTTTCCCTGAGGGACATTGGACAGTCTGCAGCGGTTTATGTTCAGAATCGGGGTATGGTTATACCCGAAAAGGTAATTGCATCGGTTGCCGATGGCATGCCGGTTCACAGTTCCCGGGGAACCCAGGGAGAAAAGGGCACGGGACTTGGATTGGTCCTATGTAAACAATTGATTGAGAGGGGCGGTGGAACCCTGAGTCTTGCTCCATTAAGCGCTGATGAGGGTAATTCTGAACCGGTAGGTACTCAGGTGAACCTGGTACTGCCCCTGAAGCCCGATCTACACTGATGTATTCTCCCTAGAGTCCGTACTCGGCAATTTTTGCAATGAGAGTTTTCCGGGTAATTCCCAGAGCTGCGGAGGTTCGGGTGCGATTTTGGCCGTGGGCAGCCAGGGCACGCTGTATGAGATTTTTTTCCTGCTCTTTCAGGTTGTACATCGATTCCAGTTGAACTTCCTGATTTTTTCCCGGTGCCGCCAGGGTGCGGTACACAATATCCGGTTGAATGGATGATCCGGGAGACAAAATGGCCCAACGTTCCAGCAGGTTTTCCAGTTCCCTTATGTTTCCAGGAAATTCGTAGGTCTTCAGAATATCCATTGCCTGGCTGGTTATTGTCAGGTGTTTTTTTCCGATTCTTCGGGAAATATTTGCCAGCAGTACTTCCGCCAACCCGGGTATGTCTACCTTCCGTTCCCGTAAGGGGGGAATAGTAAAGGGAATAATGTTTAATCGGTAATACAAATCTTCCCTGAACAGTCCTTTTTGAACCATTTCCGGGAGGTTCTGATTGGTTGCTCCTATGACGCGGACATCCACGGGAAATTCCCGGGGATTTCCCACTCGGCGGATTGTCCCCTCTTGAAGGACCCTCAGGAGTTTTGGCTGTACCGCCAGGGGCAGTTCTCCAATTTCATCGAGGAAAACGGTACCGCCCTGGGCTGATTCAAAAATTCCTGACTTTCGTTGATCTGCACCGGTGAATGCCCCCTTTTCATGACCGAACAGCTCGCTTTCCACCAAAGATGCATTCAGACTGCCCAGGTTGATTGGGAGAAAACCCTGGTCACTCCGGTTACTCTGTTTGTGGATCCACCGTGCAGTTATTTCTTTACCCGTTCCGCTTTCTCCCATGAGGAGCACGGTTGCATCAGACAGGGAAGCTCTGCGGAGATCCTGCTTAAGTTGTTCCATTTCGGGGGTGCTCCCCCAAAAACACCGATTATCTTCCTTATCAGGTATCTGGGAAAGGTTTTGGGTGTGAAGGTTACGCTTTAATTGGATTTCCTCTGCCAATCTCTGTATACGGTATAACAGTTCGTCTGGGTGGAAGGGTTTGGTCAAATAATCCCTGGCTCCCAATTTCATGGCCTGTACAGCATCCTCAAGCTCCCCATGAGCGCTGATCATGATAACCGGAATGAGAAAGCTCTCCTGATTCAACCATGTAAGAAATTCCAAACCGTTCATGTCGGGCATACGAAGATCTAAGAGAAGTGCATCGAAGGAGTGTCGGGTAAGTATTGCTTGGGCATCCTGAGGGTGTGCAACCCCCTGGGCCTCGTATCCCCGGAGGTGAAGAAATTTTACCAGACTGGACCGGACGTTATCATCGTCATCGAGAATCAACAGGTTCATGGGTGGTACTCCGGAAGGTGAACGGTCATGATTGTACCACCGTGGGGATTCGGTCTCCACTCTATTTTCCCCCCAGCCGCTTCAGCAAAGCGCCGGGCTATAGCCAAACCAAATCCGCTTCCCCGGGTTTTTGTGGTGACAAAGGGTTTAAAAATCTTGTCTCCCAGTTCCTGGGCAATACCCTGACCCCTGTCTGTGGTATGGATGAGTAGATAGTGTTTTTTTCGTTGAAGTTCAATGAGAATGGGGCCGTCTTCCTTTTGTGGCTCCAGGGATTCAAGCCCGTTGATTAGAATGTTTTCCAGAATGGAGCGGAAGTGGTCGGGGTCGATCCAAACATGAGGTTCCAGGCTGGAGGTGTCATGACCAGATCCTTGATCCAGGGCTGGTTCTACTAAAGATACCATCCGGGGAAAACGTTTGGTAAGGTTCTGGATAAAGGGTATGACAGAAATGTTTTCGGGCGTTCCTCTGGGATTGTTCAGAAAATGACCAATTTTCGAGGCAAGGCGATCTAATCGCTGAACCTCCTGCTGGATAATGGTGAGGTCTTCCTGGGAATCCGGCAGGTTCATGGCTTGGAGTATGGTTAAACGCAGGCTGATTGCGCTTAAGGGATTTTTTATTTCGTGGCTTATGGTACGGGCAGCTTCACCCAGGGTAACCAGATTCTCCTGTTCCACAAGAACCCTGCGGTAATGCTGGTTTTTCAAAAAGGTATGGCCAAAGAATAGAAATCCAATACTCAAAAGCCCCATGATGATTCCAAAAGTTTTCCAGGAATATGGCAGGGGATTTGCCCGGTAGTGGGGAATTGCCTCAATGTACATTCCGGTTGGTCTGCGCGACAGCTGAGTCCAGGATATGGTCCCGCTGAGAGGCTCGGCTGTTCGAAAACCCTGGTATGGGGGAGGGGTATCCCTGATTCCCGGGTCCTCTGGCGACCGGCCGGTGAATCCAGGGGAAAAACGACGGATGTAAACCACCCGGTTCAGATCCTGGTTATGTACCAGATCCTCCCGGGGTTCGGAATAATCCATACTCAGGGATCCAGGTGCTTGACCCCGGATAAAGATGGCATTGCCCTCCTGGTCGTAAATAGCAAAGCCGGTGATTTGAAAGGGAAGGTCACCCCTTCCCTGGGCTATTTCTATATCGGGATTAAATTGGAGCAGAGTCAACATTTGGGCCAGGGCCTGCTCGAGTTGATATTGCTGGAGAAGCTTGTTTCTGTTCTGAGCGCCGGAGAAAAATCCAAAGAGTAGCACCCCAATAAGCAGGTAGAGTACTCCCATTCCCAGAAGCACGGAAAACCCCTGTCTTTTCATGGCTTACTCGTAGCTCAGGGCCTTAATGGGGTCGAGTTTGCTTGCCCTGAAGGCAGGATAAAGTCCGAAGAAAATACCTATTCCCATACTTACTCCCACGGCAAGATTAACCGCTTGCATATCCAGAACAAATTGATACTGAATAAACCGCACAACCACAGAAGTTATTCCTATACCCGCAGCCATGCCCAGGAAACCACCTATTGTGGTAAGAACTGCCGCCTCAATGAGAAATTGACCCAGAATAGTAAGGGGTCTTGCTCCCAGAGCTTTGCGTATTCCTATTTCCCGAGTCCGTTCTACAACAGCAACGAGCATAATATTCATGATTCCAATTCCCCCAACCAGCAGGGATATGGCAGCAATACCTGTCAGGAAAATGCTTAAGGTACTGGTAACCTGACTCGCTGTTTCTGCTATGGTGGCCGGGCTCAGAACCCTGAAGTTCCGCTCCCCCAGAATAGCATTCAAATAGGATGTCAGCTGAGCAGAGACTTCCATGGGATCGTAACCCGGGAGTACCCGGATAATATAGGTGCCCACAACAGTAGTGCGGGTGAACCGTTGGGTATAGGTTGTGTAGGGAATGTATACTGTGGTGTCATAGTTCAGTCCGAAACCGCTGGTTTTTTCGGCCATAATTCCTACTACTTCAAAGGTTCGAACCTGGTTTCCCGAAATGAAACGAATCCGTTGGCCAATACCATCTCCTTCAGGAAAGAGTTCCTCAGCTACCGAAGCCCCAAGCACGAGGACCGAACGACGGTTCTCCAGGTCTTCATCGTTGATGAACCGTCCCATTGCTACCCCGAAGTCAAGCACGGGAGAATGTTGGGGCATGACTGCAGATGCGCTGCCTCCCCAGGTATTGGTTCCTGCTCTCAGCTGAGCGGAAAAATTATGGGCTGGCAGTACCGCAGTAATTCCGGGTACAAAACGGTGTATGGCCTGGGCAAGCTCTTCGGTAAACTGATTTCGAACGGTTCGGCTTTGACCTTGGGGGCTGACGGTCATTGTTTCCAATCCCGCTGCGGCAATTGCGCTGGTAATGCTCTGGCTCGCGCTCGCTCCCAGACTGGTAATGGCAATTACTGAGGCTACCCCAATAACAATGCCCAGCAGGGAAAGGAGGGTACGAAGCTTATTGGTGGTCAAACTCCTGAGGGCAAGACGAAAATTTTCAAAAATCATGAGGTTATCCCCTGGGCAATGTGACCGGCCGCAGTGCTTCCGGGTTTTTCGCCGGTAAACTCCTCGCTAATCAGTCCATCCCGAATCGTAAGAACCCTCCGGCAAGAATCTCCAACCACCGGATCGTGGGTAACCATGAGAACCGTAAGTCCCTGTTGATTCAGTTGACTGAACAGATCCAGTATCTGGTGGCCTGTCCGGGTATCGAGGGCCCCGGTAGGTTCGTCGGCAATGAGGAGGGAAGGTTTATTTACCATGGCTCGAGCTATTGCTGCCCTTTGCTTTTGCCCCCCGGAGAGTTCGGTGGGCCGATGTTTTACCCGGTCTGCCAATCCCACCAAATCCAGGGCTTCCATGGCAAGTTTTCGCCGCTTAAACAGGGGAACCCGGGCATACAGGAGGGGTGTTTCCACATTTTCTAATATT
>SKVS01000372.1 GCA_007129335.1 Spirochaetaceae bacterium | reverse complement strand
TAACCGCAGTTTCAGCAAACCGTTGCCAGGGATACCAACGCCCCTCCTGATTGGCGATGTATCGGCCCTCACTACCCACAGGATTACTGAGAAAGCCTTCCGGCGAATGGCCGTCCATCAACCGCACAACGACTCGGTTTACCTTGTCTTCAAACCCAAGCAGGGACCAGGCAGTATCCAGATTCATGAACACCATATTCCGATCCATAATTGGATAGCCCAGGTGAAACACTCCCAGTACTGGAAGCTCAACACTGCTCGGGATGAGCCCTGAACCCACGGTGCTTACCACAATCCGGTCTCCGGGAGCCAGCTCCAAGTGGTCTGCCAAGGGTTTGCCAATCAGGAGTCCCGGCCCCTGATCCACATAGCTTCCCCGGAGAACATACCTGTGTACCGAACTCACCTGTGCCTCAGCAGGCCCATCCACTCCCCGGGCCATGACACCGATCCTATGACGGCCGGAACCAATGAACAGGGGGAAATCAATCCGACCACTGGCGTGGGCAACCCGGGGATCCTGTAAAATTTCCTGCTGCATCTGGGGGTACCGATCCAGAACAATGTCGGTGGGGAACCGCAGCTGCTGATCCAGGTAGTCAGGAGCCAGAAACTGAACATGCCCAGTCTCCAAATCAATCAGCGAGGTGTATATATACGTATGGTAACCGTTCACCCACCCCAGGCCGATGATCATAATCGCCAACCCAATGGTCAGAGCCAGAACATTCAGAACGGTGCGCCGTTTGTTTCGGCGGATATTTTTCCATGCAAGAACCAGTAAATCCACAAAATCCTCCTATAACAAGCTTCCGTCCAGCCCCCTAATCCTTCAGAGCATCGACAATGGAAGTTCGAAACACCAGGATTCCGGCATACAAACTTCCAAGCAGGGCGGTCAGGCTGCCGGCAACAAAATCCGCCAAAGAACGGGCGGGAGAAAAGCCAAAATTAAACATGCTGCCCATACCGAGGCTTTCGCTCACCTCGCCGAAGTCCAAACCGTGTTCCTGGAAATACAGAATAACCGGAATTCCGATGGCTACTCCCAGCAAACTACCAAGCACACCCAGGAAGGATCCTTCCAACAGCACCATTCCGAAAACTTTTGCTTTGCGCATACCAATAGCCCGCAAGGTACCGAACTCCCCCATCCGGTCGAACACATTCATCAGAATGGCATTGGTTATGACTGTTGCTGCCACAATCATCATGATCAGATTGAAGACCCAAATGAATACATCGGTCATATCCACCAGCATGAGCATCCCTTCGTTCAAGTCCCGCCAATGGTGAATAGATCCATCGTGCTGCTGCACTTGGGCAGCAAGATGTTCGGTAAAACCCGGGGCAAGTCCACGATCGGTAAGAGTGAATCTGATCTGGGTTGCTCCATTGGGAATTCTGACCATGGTCCGGGCGGCTTCCAGGGGAACAAACACCGTGGAGGTATCGAATTCCCGGGAATCAGTAGAAAACATACCCCCAATGGTAAAGGTTCGGGATCGGGGGGCACCGCGGAAATCCTCGGTTATCAGACGGATTAGATCACCTACTTCCAGGTTCAGAAAATCCCCAAGGGCCCGGGAAATTACCGCCTGGTCACTGGTATTGCCAGGACCAGCATTTCCCGAACCTCCATGGTCATTGGCAGTGGGCAAAAAGCTGCCGCTGACCATTCCTGAAGTAACCTTGGGAAAAACCCGGGTATCGGCTTGTACGCCGATGGTATTCAACACAATGGTATAGTTCTCGGGGGTTATGAACACCGAACCGTATTCCAACAACGGTTCTGCATACGCGAGCTCTGGCTGGGACCTAAGTAAATCAACAAGATCGGTGGTTTGGGTTAGAGCCGATCCCAACGAGCGCGGATCGTATTGATCCTGCCAACCAGCACCCCGGATTTGGCCGTGCCCCCCTTCAGCCAAAATATTCTGGAAAAAATTGGTACGGATCCCCTGCCCCATGCCGGCGAAAATCTCCATGAAAAACACCGAAATTGCTACGGAAAATAGAATAAGTGCGGTTCTGCGGGGGTGCTGTACAAGACCCCAGAGGGTCATTTTTATCAGCATCATGGGGTTGATCCTTGTGGGTTCTGATCAATTGATTGGCTTGAAGATTGACTCGCTAACGAATCCGCCACTTGGTCCACCAGCTGATCCTCCACCACCAGCCCGTCCTTTAGGCGGATGTGCCGGGTGGCGTACTGGAGAATATCGGGATTGTGGGTAGAGAAAATGAAGCTCACCCCCTCCTGCCTGTTCAGTCGGGCCATGGCTTGCAGAATGGCTTCGCCGGTTTCGCTGTCCAAATTTGCGGTAGGTTCATCGGCAATAATTAATGTTGGTCGGTTCACCAGGGCCCGGGCAATGGCCACCCGTTGGCGTTGTCCTCCGGACAGCTCATCGGGCTTGTGCTTGACAAAATCCCCCAGACCAACCAGTTCCACCAGCTCCTGCACCCGGGCTTTACGCTGCTGCTTCGGCACCTTGGCTAATACCAGGGGAAGCTCAATATTCTCGGCGGCGGTAAGAACCGGAACCAGGTTGAAGGACTGGAAAATAAACCCGATCTGATCCAGGCGGGTATCGGTACGCTGATTATCGGTTAAATTGCGGATGTCTGTGCCCCTGAACAGGACCCGGCCGTCGCTAGGTTGGTCGATACAACCGAGAATATTCAGGAGGGTGGTTTTCCCGCATCCCGATGGCCCCATGATGGATACAAACTGACCTTGTTCCAGGGTAAAACTCACTCCCCGCAGTGCCGGTATGAGGGTCTTGCCCAGGGTGTAATTTTTGCTAACGTTCTGTACATCGAGCATTATTGATTGCCTCCTAATACGATGTTCTCAAGAAATGCCAGATAATCCCGGTACTCCTGGGTTCCCCGGGGAGTCAAGGAATACACGGTTTGCACCTGGTCGCCGGCAAGCTGTTTGCGCTTTTGGGCATACCCATCCTTCACCAGTTTTTCCACATGGGTATACAAGGCTCCGTCGCTGCTGTTCAGCACCTGTTTCAAGTAGTTGAAACTGAGCTCTCCCTGCTGGAACAGCAAGGTCATAACCGAAAGCCGGGTTTTCTCGAAGAATGTTCCGTCAAACCGGGTGTAAAGTTGGCTCATGGCAGAACCTAAAATTCCACAGATTTTGAAATTTGTCGGCTGAGTAACCCTCCCAGGAGAAAGCTGCCGCTGCCGGCAAATCCAACAATCCCCATGGCCCAGGGACCTTGAAAATCAACTACCATGAACAGGATTCCCAGGGCTAACAAGAGATAGGCTGGCACCAGAATTTTAGTCGTTGCAACCATGGCGTACACCCCGAAAAACAGGGCCTGGAGCACCAGGATCATCGATGGTTCGAGCATTGATCGTTGTAACAGGAAAATCAGAAGTACCGAACCTGCCAGGAAGATATTCCACAACCCGAGGTATTTGCGGATAACCGCAGGATTGGTCAGAACCGGAGCCTGGCGATGAAACTCCTGATAAAAACCTATGGACTCCAATACCCCTCCAAGGAGAAATACCGGCAGCCAGATGTACCAGAGCCCGGGATACAAGCCGATTTGCCACCTGTTCCAGGCATACAGATGTACCAGGGTTCCCAGGGCGATAAAAAAGCTCCAGGTGAAAAAAGCCCACCGGGAGACCAGGGGAGTATCCTGATTCACCTGTAAGAGGGTTTTGATTTCCTTGATGTCGTTCAGGTAGGCGCGGATGTCCTGGGAAGCTTCGGGATTGACTCCGGAGCTGGTTGAGATATCGGTTTCTTCGGGCTGTTGTCGATTATTATCTTGATTTTGAGTGCTGTCCAAAGCACACCTCCTTGAAGATGGCGGTAGTTTTTCAAGCTTCCGTCCACCCGTTACTTAGTATATCAAAGTTACTTTGTAATGCAAAGTAGAATGTGAAATTTTCTCCCCTTTTTTCCTGATTTCCCCTTAGACTAAGCCTATGAATGTGCTAGTAACCGGAGCGGACGGCCTGCTTGGCAGCAATATTGTCAGAGAGCTCCTGATGCAAGGCCACGATGTACGGGTCATTCTTCAACCCGGCAAGTCATCGGTAACCCTCGATGGCTTGAATATTCAGCGGTTTACCGCTGATATACTCCAACCCGAATCCCTGAAGATACCCCTTGCTGGTGTCGATGGGGTAATCCACGTTGCAGCGAACACCAGCATTTGGCCACCCCGATCGGTCATTGTTCGGAACGTTAACATCGAGGGTACAATCAATGTTGCTCAGGCAGCCCTGAGGGCCCAAGTCAAACGGTTTGTCCACATTGGCACGGCCAACTCCTTTACCCCGGGAACGAAAGAGCAACCGGGCGACGAAAGCACCGACTATAGCTGTGCCCGATTCGGACTGGATTACATGGACAGCAAGAACGAAGCTCAAAACCAGTTACTATCTCTGGTACAAAGCCACGGCTTACCGGCATTGACGGTGAATCCAACCTTCATGATTGGACCTTTTGACTCAACCCCCAGTTCCGGCGCAATGATTGTGAACCTCTACCGGGGCAAAATTCCCGGCTACACCCCCGGAGGCAAGTGCTTTGTACACGTTCGGGATGTTGCACAGGCTGCTGTGAATGGATTAAGCATGGGAACCATCGGCCAAAGCTACATTTGCGGAAATCAGAACCTCAGCTACCGGGAATTTTTCGCCCTGGCAGCAAAAGTGATG
>SKVS01000280.1 GCA_007129335.1 Spirochaetaceae bacterium | reverse complement strand
GGACTGGAACCCCTGAAAACGAACTTCGGCCGGGCTTTGCTGATATCCTGCGCCTGGGGTCCCACAATCGGCGGCATTGGTACTCCTGCTGGAGCGGGGCCGAACCCCATAGCGATTGGCTTCTTGAAGGATATGGCGGGTATTGAACTTACCTTTCTGGACTGGATGAAATTCGGGGTGCCTTCGGCGCTGCTGTTGATTCTGCCGGCCTGGGGATTGTTGATGCTGTTTTTCAAGCCGGAAATGAAACACCTGTCAAAGTCCAAGGAAGAACTGCAGGCGGATTTTAAGGCTCTTGCACCTATGGATCGCCAGGAACTGATGACCCTGATTTTGTTTTTGACTACCGTTGGCTTGTGGCTGACCACCCCCCTGCTTGAAGGCTGGCTAGGAATAGCCATACCAATTTCTATGCCGGTTATTCTGACTGCCTGCATCTTTTTCTTTCCGGGGGTATCGAAAATCTCCTGGAAGCAAATTCAGAATGAAATCAGCTGGAGTGGTATTCTGTTAATTTTGACCGGGATTTCCCTGGGGATGATGCTGTTCCGTACCGGTGCGGCAAACTGGTTGTCGGTACTCTTTTTGGGTGGTATTGGAAACCTGGGTTTGTACCTGCAAATTTTCTCGGTTGTGCTGATTGTGTCATTCCTGAAGGTGGCCTTTTCCAGCAACACGGTCACCGCTACTATTATTATTCCGATTATGATTGCCCTGGCGCAGAACCTGAATTTGGATGCTCTGGCTATTACTATTCCGGCAGGATTGACCGCCAGCATGGCCTTTATTTTGGTTACTTCAACGCCAACAAATGTAATCCCCTATTCAGCGGGGTACTTCACCATTAAAGATCTGGCGGTTTCCGGCGTAGCAATGACCATTGTTTCATCTTTTGTGCTGGCTCTGGTCATTATGCTTATTCTGCCGATTTCAGGGTTATACTAATGACAGTTCACGATTCGGTAATTTTTTCAGTAGACAGTCCGCAGTTTGCCCAGTACGGCAGGATAATTCAGGGATTCGATGCCTCCCAAGCTCATACAGTTGCAGAAAAGCGGCTGGAAATTCCGGCAGAAGGGGTTGTTTACCAGGCATCTCTGGATTTTTTTGAACAGCTTCCCTCAATTGCCCGGCTTGGGAGCCTGGTTTTTGGCGGGATTGATGTGCAAACCGGTTGGTGTATCGGCCATAACCGCAAACTCAACGCCCTGGAATACCATAAATCCAGTGAAATCATTGTAGCTCTGACCCCCATTGCCCTGATGCTTGGGGTATACAATGATATTCATGATTTAAAGTATCCTTCTGAGGCCATAGTGGTGTTTACCCTGCCTGCAGGTGTGGCGGTAGAACTGTATCCCCGAACCCTGCATTTTGCACCCCTGCATCTGGGGGATGAGGGATTTGCTGCTCTGATTATGTTGCCCCGGGGTACTAATGCTCCTTTGGCTGAAAATCTTGCTTCCAAAAAGCCTGGTAGTCAGGACCAGCTTGAGGAACTTGACCCCGAGTTTCCTATGTTATGGATGGAGAATAAATGGATGATCTGCCATCCTGATTCAATTCAGGCCGGCCGCGGTGCGTGGCAGGGAATTACCGGTGAGAATCTGGAACTTCCCGCCGGGCTGATCGCTCCGGTATCCCGTTGAGGTAAGATTGGTTCCTACCCATTTGGGCGGTTAAATCAGAACAGAAAGGATAATCCAATGATAAGTACTCGAACAATAACCGATGGATTTGAAGTCCAATTCAATGGCAAGGTGGTAATTCGCCACAGCGCTGACAGTCCTTTTCTGTTTGCCGGGCAGGGTCAGGAAACCATTGACATGTATCGGGGGAATTTTGAAATTGAGGACAGGATTATTCGCCGGGTTCCCCTGACCCAGTGGGAGATTTCAAAGGAGTTTGGCCAGGCTACCACACCAGAGACCGAAGGAGCAGCTGATCTTGTAGTCCGGTTTTATTCCTGTGATCATGCTGGAATTGAGTGCAGCATTCGGGAAGAACAAGGCCGTTGTGTTTTGAGTTTTTCTGATGATTCTGGTATATCCGATCATCCCGATCATCCCGCAGGTGAAGTAAAATCCCGGGAAACCGATAACCGCTTCTGGTTCCGGTTTCCGGCGCTGGCTGATGAAAAGGTCTACGGCGCCGGGGAGCAGTTCAGTTACCTGAACTTAAGGGGACGAAGATTCCCCCTGTGGACCAGCGAGCAGGGAGTGGGGCGGAACAAAAGTACCCCCATAACCTTTCAGGCGGATGTCCAGGATCGCTGCGGGGGCGACTACTGGTGGACCTTTTTCCCCCAGCCAACCTTTGTTTCCAGCGAACGATACTACCTGCATGTGGATTCCCGCTCCTACGCTGCCTTTGATTTTCGGGATCCGGAATTTCACGAGCTTGAATTTTGGGAACTGCCTGAAAGCATGACGGTGTTTCACGGTCCGACCATGGCTGAAACGGTACAGGATGTAAGCGCTTTGCTGGGCCGGCAACCCGAACTTCCCGACTGGGTGCACGACGGGGTAATTCTGGGAATCCAGGGAGGCACCCAGGTCTGTCAGGAAAAAACCCAAGCCGCCCTGGATGCAAAGGTGCCGGTAGCAGGAATTTGGGCACAGGATTGGGAAGGGATCCGCATGACCAGTTTTGGTCAGCGGCTAATGTGGAACTGGCAGTGGGATGAAAATCGTTACCCCGGACTTCCTGAAACTATGCAGCAATGGAAGCAGCAGGGAATTCGGTTTTTGGGCTATGCGAATCCTTACCTGGCGGTGGACACCCCCCTGTTTAAGGAAGCCCAAGCCCAGGGACTGCTGGCAAAAAACGAGCAGGGAACCGATTATTTGGTGGATTTTGGCGAATTCGATGCGGGTATGCCCGATTTTACTAATCCCCTGGCCTATGAATGGTACAAGGGAGTGTTGAAAAAGCACCTGGTGGATTTTGGTCTTGGCGGCTGGATGGCCGATTTTGGCGAGTACCTGCCCCACGACACGGTATTGTTCGATGGCACCCCCGGCATGTTGGCCCACAACCCCTGGCCGGCCCTATGGGCCCGGTTGAACCGGGAGGTAATCGATGAGGCCGGCGTGACCGACCAGGTAACCTTTTTCATGCGGGCCGGATACACCGGCAGTCAGCGCTGGTGCCCCCTGATGTGGGCCGGGGATCAGAACGTGGACTGGTCCGAGGATGACGGCTTGTTATCGGTAATTCCGGCAGCCCTTTCCCTGGCGGTTTGCGGACATGGACTTCATCATAGCGATATTGGCGGCTACACCACCTTGTACGGTATGAAACGCACCAAGGAACTGTTCATGCGCTGGGCCGAGTTTGCAGCCTTTACCCCGGTTATGCGGGGCCACGAGGGGAACCGGCCCAAGGACAATTGGCAGTTCGACTCCGACCGGGAAACCCTGGAACATCTGGCACGGATGGCCGGTGTATTCAAGGCATTGAAACCGTACCGGAAAAACGCTGTGAGGGAAAATGCCCAGCAGGGCCTCCCGGTTATGCGGCCCATGTTCCTCCACTATGAACAGGATGAACCAAGCTGGACCATCAAGGATCAGTACCTCCTGGGCCGGGATGTACTGGTTGCTCCAATTGTAAGCGAGGGGTGGCAAAGCCGGATGGTGCACCTGCCTCGGGAAGCGGAAGCTGCCGAGGGAATTTTGGACCCAGGAAAATCAGCACCATCGGCTAATCTGGGTGGAGAAACAAAACCCTGGATACACCTATGGACTGGTAAGGCCTACGGTGCGGGGGATTGGGAAATTCAAGCTCTCCTGGGTCAGCCGCCGGTGTTTTACCGGGCTGGTAGTTCATGGAAGAGTTGTTTTGAGCAGGCGGTGAAGGGGTAGGGACTTAGGCCAGAACTCAATGGAGTAATTTGCAGACTTTCATCGGAGACTTTTGTAGTAATTCGCTGGAGTGTTTTGTAATCTTGACTTGGTCATTAAGTGGTCTTATGATAACCATATGAGAACCATAACAATCAGTAAGCTGAAGGCTCATCTCAGTGCTGAAATTAAGGCAGTGCAGAACGGAGAGCCCGTAGTAATTCTGGACCGACGCCATCCTGTAGCCAGTCTTCAGGCGTTCGAGTCAGATGATGATATAATCGTCATTGAGAGTAACACACCATATCACTATGAAGATTTAACACCGTTGATCCCGAAAAATAAGGATGCATTGTCGCCTCTGTGGGAAGACCGGGAATCCCGATGATTGCTTACCTGGATACCTCAGTAGTTTTACGTCATGTGTTGGAGGGAGATAAATCGATACAACAAGCCCTGATGCACGAAAACTTGGTTACCAGTGAGCTGCTTTGGTTGGAGTGTTGTCGAGTATTGGAACGTCATCGTCTGATAGGAAATATTGATGATCAAAATCTGGTACTAGCACGACAACGCTGCAGAAAAGTGTACGATGGTTTGGGACGTATACACGTCACCTCAAGTGTCCTTGCCAGAGCAGCCCAAAGTTTTCCAACAGTTTTGGGTACCCTCGATGCAATTCATCTTGCCAGCGCAATTATCTGGACACAAAAAAAGGAACAGGAATTGATTGTGTATAGCTTTGACAAACAGTTAAATACCTGTGCGTTAGCTCTAGGTTTTGAAGCTCCCTTGCATTCCCTTTGATTTTAATCAAACTGACCACTCCACAGCCGGGTTAAGAAATCCTCAACCGGAAGAACAAGAATTCCCTCATCAGTCAATTCTGCTTTTTGTATTGTGCAAACCAGTATTCGGTGCTTCCAG
>SKVS01000141.1 GCA_007129335.1 Spirochaetaceae bacterium | reverse complement strand
GGAAAGAGCCCGGCCCGAAGAATCCCACAAAGAACCGGTTTGGAAATCCCGAAACAGCAGTTCTGAGTTGGCCAGTTCCTGCTGTAAAGAAACAGTCAGACCCTCGGTTGTTCTGCTGAAAAAAGCATTGGCACTACCCCTGTCCGGACCAGTTGCTACAGAACTTGTGGTCAGGGGGCTTGCAACCCCTGGGTGCCAAAGAACAAGCACTGTTCCACCTTGTGAAGGTATCTCTATGAGTCCAGATTCTTCAACAACGCTGTAGGCTACCGAAACAGATTTTTCATCCAGAAAAATTACCAGGGCTCGTTCCATTGGTGGGCGGGAAGTATCGAAACCAGGACCCTGGTACAGAAAAGGGTTATTCAAACTGTCATAGTTCTGGTAGGGGTTCGTGCCGTATGCTCGGTGATAACCGGTGTTCCGGGAAAGAACAAGGCCCTCGGGATACTGTTTCTTAGCGGTACGAAAGGGCAGGGTAAGCAGGGGAACTATAGCCAGTTTTGTCCCGGTATACTGACCAATTACTGCCAAACCCTCTGCTTGCTGCCACCAGGATTCGGTTTGCCTGTCGTACATAAGCAGATTTGAATATCGTAATCTTCCAGTTGTGCCAAAGTCCAACACCGTGCCGTCTTCCAGCATCCTTTCAAACCCTACTGCAGTGTTACACAGGGGGCACCAGGTAACCGTGACTGGTTTGTTCCCAATCCAGTCGTTCACAATTTCATGCCACATAAGAATCTGCAAGGGGTAAATTCTGCTGATTCCATCAAGGGAAAGAACCAGTACTGTCTCGTCAGATCCTATCCAGTCTTGAGCCTGGTTCACAGTCTCAAAATAGGAATTATCCCTTCCTTGAGGGGGAACCTGTGTTTCCTGGGTTGCAGGCCTTGTATGAACAGGCCTATCAGTTGGAGAAATCGCAGTCGAAGGTACCCCAGGTTCTGGAACATCAATAGAAGGAATTCCATCCTTTGCAGGACCACCGGAAAGAATCTCATGAAAATCTATGGAGTGGATTGAAAAGTCGGTGCTAAACTCCCTGGTCCACTGAACAGGCACATTGTTTGTTGATGTTATAGGTATTGTTGGTGAAGCATTACCTTCCTGACTTGAACCACCAGGAAAAGCTGGAATTAATCCAAAGAACAGTCCCCAGGTTACGAACCAAACACAAATTTTCATGAACCCTCCTGTTCATCCAACTGCGAAGCAGCGGGTCTTACCGAAAGCTGAAACATAATTCCCATAATTAGAAGAACCAAACCTGAGATCACCAAAGGTGCAGTTAATTGTAAGCCTTGGAATATCCATAAAACGAATAGGGGCAAGGCCGTATAGGATACATCGTACACTCCGCCCATCATGGAGGGCCTGCAATGTCTGAGGTAGGACCATTGAATCAGAATAAATGCTCCAGCAGCACCAAGAAAGCTGCCAAGAAAAATTATCCAACCGGTGGTGTTTACCGGGAAAAAACCGCTGCCCGTGGGAGTTGCCTGGGCAATGCCCTTGAGTATGGCATCCAGGGCTGCCATACCCCC
The DNA here is from genome assembly GCA_007129335.1 of Spirochaetaceae bacterium. Lineage (GTDB taxonomy): Bacteria > Spirochaetota > Spirochaetia > DSM-27196 > Salinispiraceae > SKVS01. The sequence continues at coordinate 3,235 of SKVS01000141.1, read as the reverse complement.
TGCAATCAGACCAAAGAGAGCTTCCTGAATGTTGATTTTTCGTAACCCGCGAATAAGTACCAGAATTACCGGTCCTAGAATGAAGCAGGTTCCGGCGAATCAGAGTACGAACCCCGGTGAGGATGAATACAGGGAAGGAACAGGGTTCAAGAGTTGACCAAGGCCCAGGAAAAGGGTCCCCGTTACGATAAACCCAGTGCTGGTCAGTTCTGCTTTTGTGAACCGGTGGGAAAGAAAAACACGGGAAAACAGCAGCAGGGGTAAGAGTCCAAAGCCGTACATCGATGTGTAGTAAGGTGTTGGAGCAAAGCGGTTAGCAATGACGACCCAGAGGGGGTTGGAAAAATTGAAAAGCACACCAAGCAGGTAGACGGCTTTTTTTCCTGTACCCGGTTCAGATCTGAGTCCGTATGCCATGAGGCCTTTGGACAGGTGTATTACCGATGTTCCGGTTACACCAAGCACCATGGCTAAAAAAATGTGATTCATCGGTTGCTCGACCCGTGGAGATCTGTCCATTTTTCTATTTGAAAAGCCTCAGGGTTGATTGACTGGTAGGGTTCCACAAAACGGGTGATCATTTTGGGTTCCAGTCCGGTTGTTGGAACGGTTATTGCCGCTTCCCAGGCATTGCCAAAATCCTTATCAGCACTTGTTCCATAGTATGCAAGACCCCGATGGGCTTTCAGGTACGATACTAAAATTGGGGGAATGAACCAGTTTTCTTCTTTCGCCCTGTTCTGGAGGGATTGAAAGTCACTGTCCCAGTTTCCGGTCAAGAACGAATCGATTTGTACCAGGGAAGGGGGATTCATGGGTGTAACAAGATTTTCACTGGCACCATGGTGATGGTCGAGAAATTGGGTAATTGCAGCAATCCCTGTGGGAACAATGGTCTGGTAAAGGGAAACATTTCCAAAGAAGTGGGTAATGTAGGGCCATTCATTCATCAGTGCTCCCAGCCCTGTCCAGACCGAGAACAGACCCTGAAGAGCCCGTTTTGCATTCCTGTTCACCACCGAACGGCCTAATTCTATGCTGGAAGTCAGTACTGTTTCGATAAATTCCGGACTGAACTGAAAAAGCTCGCTGGTTCGTAAGGTCTGTAACCCTCCCTGTTCAATGGCCCATTTGCAGGGGATGAACCGGTACATAGCTACCAGTTCCTTTTCCTGGGGATCCCAACTGACTAACTGGTGATACCAGGGCCAGGTGGTATCCCGGGAATCAATATCGCAGGCCACACTCCTGCCTGCTCCCACCTGCCTGAACTCAATTTCCCGGATTCTTCCCACCTCCTGCATTGTTTTTGGGGCTTGGTGGGCATGAAAGAGGTGAATTTCCAGGTCCTTAAACTGAGCGATTTTTGTCTTGGCTGTCAGTTCGTTAGCTAGTTCGTCGGGATTCAAAGGGGCAATTACATCAACCATGGGTATACCTCCATCCGAATTGTTCAACTTTGTTTTGTATGTTCCGGGCTAAAAAAGTATCCCATTGTTTTGGACTGCCCTTCCAGCTCGGGGGCAGGACGGGAGAAACCGGGGGAAGGAATTGAATAACCAGGGGGGTATTTCTGCGACGCAACAGTTCATCGGCCAGTAGGGCCATTTCCAGGTTGAAAGAAATGCCGAATAATGTGCGCAACCGATGGATAAGGTAAAAATGAGCCGAATTTTCTCCGCTGACCCAGACCGGTACAATGGTTCGGTTCGACCGCCGGGCGTGGGTAACAAAACTTGGTTGCCAGGGAAACTCCCGGAGCACTCCGGCTTTTTTCCGGGCAGTGACTCCCGCTGGAAAAATAAGGACCGGCTCAGCACCGGCAAAGACCCTTTGTAAATATTCCAGGGACTCTTTGGTTGGCCGTTTTTTATCAACTGGTACAAGCAATGGTTTCAAGGGTTTAATTCGGCCCAGTATATCGTTAGCGGGTATGCGACAGGTTCCCAGCTTTTCGATGATGGTATGGATTAACCCCAGACCTTCAGGGCCTCCGCAAGGGTGGTTGGCACAAATTATAGATGGGTTGTCTTTTTTTAGATTTTCTTGCCCCAGAACATCAACCTGTATACCCAAATGAGAAAGGGCAGCAGCAGTAAAATCATTGGCATTCTTGTTACCATGAACTTCCAAAAATGAACGTACCAGGGGTTCGTGGACGACCCGTTTTAGGGCGTAATACCCCAGGTAGGGAATTTTCTCCGCAAGAACAGGATTTTTTTCCTCCAAAATCTTTTTTACATCGAACACCAGGGTCCCTACCTTTCGTTCAAATTCCAATCGTACTCATACCTGACCCTGCCGTATCCACCCTGGGAAAATTCTGATAATACCCGGGCAGTTTGGCCATCAGCGTACTGTCTTAAGTGGGAAACAAGGGAGGGAACCGAATTCCCAAAATCCACAGCGTACCAGTTATATATGCTGGAAAAAACCGGCCGGTTTCCACTGAAATCCACTGCCCGTGGATGATTAATAAATTCCCGGGCAGCTCGTTCAAACAGCTGCTCCCAGTTTTCTCCCGTATAGGCCAGAGGTAAGAGGTTCGGGCATCCCAGGCTAGCACAGTTCACCACGTAGTGTATTCGGGGATCCTGCCAAATAGGTCTGAGAATTCGGTGTTCAATATCGTTCAGGGTTAGTTGTTCGTTTTCCACCCGAACCAGGGCAGTATCCCAGGGTCGGCGAATGTCCCGAATACTTTTCAATGGATAGTTATCAAGAATAAGATGGATGGTAACGGCATTGTACATGTTGACCCAGAAGGCTACCTGTTCGTTACGGTTTAACCGGGAAACCGGTGTGGATTCCAGGGATGTAATGTAGCTTTGCAATCGAACCTTATCGGCTGAATTAACCCGGGAATAGTCCACCAAATGTATACCCGATGGGTCATCGGTTACCAAATATTTTTGGAGAAACCAGTCCCATTCGCTGTGATTCACAATTTGTGTAGACCCAGGATTATGTTGTTCCCACCGGGGCCATAACTCGGCCTGGGGGGCAGAGTAAGCTGGAGTAGTTGGGATCAGAAAACCTGCGATTAAAAGACCCAGGTAGACCAATAGGTACATTTTTTTCATGTATTCCTCCGGATTCATAAAAAACATACTCCGAATTAATTGTAAGTACAATAAAAATTTTTAATAATCTGAGAAAAAAAATCATAAAATAGGAAATTTATTCTTGTACAAGTTCATATCTCTGGTTATTTTGTTGTAAATGCAATGAACTG
>SKVS01000370.1 GCA_007129335.1 Spirochaetaceae bacterium | reverse complement strand
CTGGACTTCCCCGAACCTGAAAGGCCGGAAATAACAACAAGTTTATCCCTGGGAATATCCAGGTCTATATTCTTCAGATTATGTTCTTTCGCACCGCGCACAATTAATGTATTCATTCTTCGTTCCTACTGTGCAAAAGTAGGTGATTCACCAAATGATATCAAGGGGAAATGTTGAAAAACTATTCTGCCAGGAGAGGATTTTGTTACAAACGATCCCTTAACTGCAGATATGTTTGGGGATTTGCGAGCTGGGAAATACTTGCGGACTGATAAGGCCCTGCATCCGGACGTTGACTGAGAAAACGCCATATTTCTCTGGAAGACTCGACCCGTGTTCTATCGTATCCATATATACCCTCGGCAAGGTAATACAAACCCTGGTAAACCTGAACCGAATAAAGGTAATCCCGTAATCCCTCCTGGGTATGCAACCTTTCCATAAAATCAGCAATTGTGGAAAACTCAAAATCTAAAACCAGTTTACGATACTCTTCAATTACCCGGGTAAAACTCATAATTGTAGAAAAAATGAGATGGGGCAAAGCTTCCTGGAAGCGGCCTGATTGCACATAGAAAACTCCTAACCGCCTATGGGCTTCCAGACTGAATGAATCGGGAATACGATAGAGCACAAGACTGCGATTCAGTCCCCGATCCAAGACACTGGTTAAATAACTCCTTCGTAAATTCCTGTCGAATTCTTCCTGACTCATAAAACGCTGATCAGCCCGGATAATCTGGAGTAGTTCCAGCTCATACCGCATGAATTCTTCCTGAAGCCAGGCAAGATCAGATCTGAAATAATATACATCATACAAAAGTTGGGGATGGGAAAAGTGCATTCTTTTTTCAATTGCCCGATCCAGGTAGAGATGAACCATTGGCATATCTCCGGCCTGAAGGTATGCCTTGGCAATTTCGAAGTCAATTCCCGGGTCCTGGGGCATCTTATCCTGGGCTGCAAAAAAATAGGTAAATGCATCGGAGATTCTTCCCTGAGTTCTTAGTTCACGCCCTTTTTCCACCAGAAGCCAGGATGGAAACCGTTGCAGATCAGCAGCCCGGGTTTGAAGCTCTTGACTCACCTGCTCCCTCACATCCCTGGCTTGGGCAAAGGCAGGAAAAGGAAAAAGAGAAAACGAGGTTATAATAGCCGCAAGAAAGAAAAATCGCACCATATATCCTAATGTATCGACAAATCATCGGTTATTCATGAGCCAGTTCATCCCATTCAGTAATTCCCAATAACGCAGCACTCTGGCCCATAGTAGTATTTTGCTGCAGTTCTTTGAACCTGGAAAATGAAAGGGCAAACGCATAGGGCAATCAGACCTGAGAAAACAGCGGAATTAGGTTGGTAAAACCCCTGGAAATAAGCCGTAAATGAGTTATTTCACCAAATAAATTTGCCATATGCGTTTGCCCTGGGGAAAATGAGCCCGGGAAAACAAAAAACCCGAAAAGGCATGGCTGTATTACCAGAATACCGCCATTCCCTTTCGGGCGATCCATACCCAGCTCAAAAAAGATGGGTTATTCAGGATTGAACCTTTTTAGGAAACTACACCCAGGAGAAATACCATGACAAAAAGGGCCACGGTTTCAACGAGGCCAAGAACAAGAAGAAAGTTACCAAAACCTTTTCCCGTTTCTGCCAAAGCGTCAGAAGCAACAGCCCCTGCCTTACCCTGGAACCAGGCAGATGCACCCATAGCCAATCCGCCGAATACCCCGGCGCCCAGGAGCAACCAGTCGTTCTTTCCAGTAGCAGCGGCAATGGCATTCATGAGGATAAGACCGTAAATTGTTTGGGTCAAAGGAGCTCCAACAAAAGCCACCAACATGAAGGGCGCAGGTTTGTTCTGGAGAAATTTCTTCTTCCATGCACCAATTGCAGCCATCCCAGCACTACCAGCCCCTATGGCTGATCCAATAGCAGCCAATGCCAGGGCTGCGCCAACACCAATTAAACCGAAACTCATATTCGTCTCCTTTTACTCTTAACGAACTCTATTGCCAAAAGGCTTATAAGCAAAACCTGCCCATTCATTTCCAACATGGTTCGAAAACTCTAGCATATTCAATCGAACCCCGTGAACCACTACCGATAGACCCGCCATTGCAAGGTTTAGGGTATGGCCAAAAATAACTACAAAAATACCCAAGGGAATGCCAAGAGCTCCGCTTTCAATTATTCCCTCGGCCATACCGTTAAAACTTTTTGCTATTTCGATGCTCGCCAGTCCCACAGCAAAAAGCCGAATGTAAGAAATAATGTCCGAAAATGCGCTTACCCCACTGAGAGCTGTAGGAATAAGATTTCCCAGACTCCTGAGTATTCCATTCATAAAGCCATCATCCTGCTGATTCTCAAAGAGGAATACCATGAGCATACCACCTCCGATCATCCAGAGGGCGAAATCAGGAACAGGAAATTGGGTTGAGCTAATAACCACATTCAGCACCAGGTAATATAATCCCAGTACCGTTATGAGCCAACCCAGTTGGCCGAAAGCCTGTACAGGAGGATTTTCTTTGAGCTTTGCCATGAATTGCAGGGTATGAGCCAATACCAGATGAACCGTTCCGATGACAAAACAAATGAACTGTACAGCTTCTACCGTTCTCGGGTCGAAACTGAACAATCCGGGTATAACGAGGCTTCGGAGAATTGGAAGCTGTGAGAAGGGCTCCCAACCAAACCAGTTCCCTGTAATTGCACCCCAGATTACCGTAGCACTACTCAAAACCCCCATAAGAATGAGCCCATCGGGCACCGAACCTGTGGCCTTCTTCTTTTTGCCTGCGAAAAACAGGGTAAATCCCAGAAGGATTACCCCATATCCCCCGTCTCCTATGATCATTGCGAAAAAGATAATGAAAAACATAAGAAACCAGAGGCTGATATCCTTTTCCCGATATCCAGGCACAGTACCTAGCAGATCGAATACCGGCTGAATAATACAAACAATTTTTGGATTTTTCGTGAGGGTCGGCACCTGATCCTCAGGTGCTGGATCCTGAAGAAGTATGGCCCACCCTTCTTCTTTGGCAAGTGTTTTCAGTTCATCGACCGCCTCAGCAGGCATAAAACCCGTAATAACACTGGCAACCCCATGATCAGTAAGACTTTCTTTCACCTGCTGGAACTCAATTCTGTCCCGGAGCTTTTGCCCGTGGTTTTCCAGAACAACCCGTTCAGCCTGCATTCCCGCCAGATGTTCCTGGATAGATTGAATTTGTTCCCGGTTCAAGTCCTTCTGCCGTTTCATTTCCTCGAGGGAAAGGTGGGGCAGATCAAATACTTCACCGGGTATTTCTTCCAAAGGCTTGGTTATAAAGAGGATTTTCTGGGAATTCTTTATGGTTTCAAGAACAATATACTGGGCTGTATCGGGAAGTTCCCTTACCTGAGCCCTGGTCAATTGGGCGAAAGAAAGAGCAAAACCCCTGGCTTGTAAATCTTTAACCAGACTGGGCTGAAAGTTCCCCCATGGCCCGACCCTGATCAGCTCACGGTCCAGAACCTCATTCTGATCCGAAAGATTTTTAATTTCGTCTCCACTTTTCAAAACTCTGTCAAGAAGGGAGTATACCTCATCGGAACCCATTGGGAGTTTTGCCTGTTCCCCGGGTACCTTGGGTATAAGAGATATTGCCCGTTCAGTTTTTGTCAGTTCTTCACTGAGTTGATCAAGGTCCCTACTGCCGGTATAGGTCAGTTCAGGATGAAGAAGGCCGAGCTTTTTTAACGCCCGGGTGGATTCTTCGGTCTGCTTTGGAGAAACAAACATGGTAACTTTTTTCATTGGTACAATCATGCAGCACCCCCAGAAGCATCGATTTTCCCTTTGGAGATCTTTCCACGGACAACCGCAGCGGTTTGCTGGTCTCCAAGGTAAATCTGAATTCTTCGAATATTTTCCTTGGTCTCGGGTATTTTCACCTTCTCGAAAAGATTTACCCGTTGACTCGTAGTTCTTAATTCCTGGGAGATCAACTCGTATTGTCTCTGGAGAATAAAGAGTTCTGCATCAAGGGCTAACACCCCTTTGAGTCCCTCAACCCCCCGGTCAACCCAGAGGGAATAAAGGAATAGATCGTATTGAGAATCCTTAAAGGTGAGTTCCTTGAATACCGGAATATCAATACCCGCTATGTTGCCACTTTCGGTAACAATAGTATCAATTTCGATCAAAGCAGCGACATCCACTTCTTCTCCGAATACCTGAATCCATTGCTGAATATTGCTGTACAGGTCATCCCGCTGATCCTGTAATTCCTTTTTCTGAAGCTCAATCTGCCGCAAAACCATTTGCAACTGTTGTTTCTTCAGCTGAAGGGTAGGAAGATACCGCTGATAACGCTTTAATGCGTCTTTTTGCTTTTTGATCTCATTTTTCGTGAGTTTAACCTGTGCCATTATGCTTCCGCTTTCACCTTCGGCCAGAATTCCTGGGTCAGGTCACTCCGGAGTCCGGTTTCCTGGGGTTCAAAACAATCTGCAAGAATTTCCCAGCCCAGATCAAGGGCCTTTTCAATGGGAATGTTTACCGTTAAGTCCATCATTTTTGACTCGAACATGCTTCCATATTTCAGTAATTTGTCATCCCACTCGGTCATTCTGAATCCCATGGATTTCTTCTCCATGGATTCCTTGTAGGATGCGTACAGGGTAATCATAGCATCCATGATGGAACGGTGATCCTTCCGGGTGTCCTTGTTCACCATCTGCTTCAGCCGTGACAGAGACCCAAAAGGTTCGATTCTCCCATTCCTCAGGTAGTATTGACCCTCGG
>SKVS01000071.1 GCA_007129335.1 Spirochaetaceae bacterium | reverse complement strand
GCTCAACAGATTCATCGTCTTTCTGCACCTTACCTTCGGGCTTATATCCGCTCCCCGTTACACGATACTCACCTGCCATGGTAATAACCTGTACCACGGTCATTTCGTTCTTGGTCAACGTCCCGGTTTTATCGGAACAGATAACTGTAACCGAGCCCAGAGTTTCCACAGCATTGAGTTTTCTAGTAATGGCATTCCGCCGGGCCATGCGCTGTACCCCCAGGGCAAGGGTTATAGTCAGGATTGCTGGCAGGCCTTCGGGTATTGCCGCGACAGCAAATCCAATAGCCGCCAGAAAAAGCTCATCTAACCCATAGCCGTGGAGCAACCAACCCATAAAACCCATCATTACAGCAAGTCCCAAAATTGCCACCGAAAGCTGTTTATTGAAACGATTCATTTGCTTTGTCAATGGAGTCTCAAGACTTTCCACTTCAGCAATCATTGTATTGATTTTCCCAATCTCGGTGGCTGGACCTGTAGCCGTTACAACTCCCACACCACGACCTGCAGCAACCATAGTGCCTGAATAAGACATACAATGCCGGTCTCCAACACCAGTAGCACCATCCACACGCTCAGTCTTTTTATCTGAGGGTACCGATTCTCCAGTTAATGCGGATTCTTCTATACGGAGGTTTACCGCCTCTAAAAGCCGAAGATCAGCGGGAACTTTATCTCCCGAACGGAGCCGGACAATATCACCCGGGACCAACTGGTCAGCTTCCAGCTCCTGCCATTCCCCGTCACGCTTAGCATGGGCTTTTAAAGATAACATATTCCTAATACCCGCAAGAGCCTCTTCAGCCTTACCCTCCTGGATAAAACCAATTACTGCATTAATGACCACCACGCCTAAAATTACTGCTGTATCCACCCAGTGACCAAGAAGGGCTGTAACTCCCCCTGCTGCAATGAGAATATAAATTAACAGATCATTAAAATGTTTGAAAAAACGCTTGAACAGGTTTTCTTTCTTAGCCTCGGGCAGGCGGTTTGGTCCCACTTCCTTCAGCCGCCGGTCGGCTTCAGTTCCAGATAATCCTTCCTCACTGACAGACAATTTTTTTAGTACTTCTTGATTCTCTATAGAGTAGGGATCAGTAATCACCAGGGAGGAATCTGTTATGTTTGTCATGATTATGCCACCTTACCAAATAGTAGACCCATTAGTTGTTAATAACAAGGCTCTCCCAATTGACTGTCCCATCCCCATCCTAGTATACACTACCCCTATGGACCCGGAACAACATGTGCCCTTATCTCCGACCCACCTCCAGGATCTGGTAAAAAATCAAACTATCCTCACAGAAACCGAGCTATTGTATCATTTCAGAACCTTGAGCAAGCAGCACCACCCGGACACAGGCAAAACCGACGGCAGGGCTTTTTCCCAACTCTTACAGGACAGAGACCGGGCAAAACACATGTTATCGGACACAAAAAGGGATCCTGGAAACAACCCCAATCTCGCACCCCATGGGGAGCCACAGGATTTTTGGGAAATTTTTCATCGGTATACCTTGCAGGAAAACCCCAAGGAACAACCCAGCTCCTTGTACCCACCCCTCTTAATCGCAGCCCAGGGTATTTCACAAGACCTTGGGCAGGCCATTGAAGTGTTTAACCGTACCTACCGTAAGCCTGCCGACCTCAATATTGACCGGACAGCCCGGTTCTTTTTCCTGGGATTAGCAAACCTCTTCAGCTACCTTTCAAGCCGGTCTGACCGGGATAAAACTTTGGCCACCGGCTACCTTCAGGACTGCATGGAAAGACTCGGCAGGAAAACCGAGCAGAACAAACAGGGCTTAAAACCTCTGTGCCAGTGGCTGTTAAGCCACGGGTTTGAATAGGGTGTTTGCTCTGTGTTTGTAATGGAGAAGTGCCGACCTGCTTTGCATTCCCTGGGGAAATGGATTACATTCTATTCATGGAACATGAAGTTCCCATAACCCCTGGGGAAATTCGGGCTATTGCAGCCCGCATAAAGCGAAAGAACACCCAGGAGCAAGGGGTTCTCGAATTGCGAAGGGCCAAAGCCCGGAAAATAGCTTACGAACTTGCTCAAAAAATTGGTACCTCTGATCCAGAAATTCAAGAAATATGGGGATTCGGTTCTGTCTTTGAATTATGGAGAAAGTATAGAATGGATTCTGACATCGACCTGGCCATGACAGGAGGTAACTGGTTTTCAGCCTGCTCACTTGCCGAGCACCCCGAATTCCCCGTATCACTCATAGATATGAATGATACAACCGCCGAATTTAATGAACTGCTGAAAAAAAACGGAGTACTGTTGTATGAAAGGACCTGAAACCATCTATCAGCTCATTGCTGAGCTAAATCAGGATTACCAGTACATCCTGGAATCTGAGGAAAAAAACAAGGTCATGGCCCAAAGAATAGCCAGCAACCCCCATGCTGACGAATTCGACTACGCTGCCCTTGGATTTACCCTGCATAACCTATATAACGCATTTGAAGGTTACTTCTACCGGGTAGCAAAATTCTTCGAAAACAATCTTTCTGAACATTCTTGGCATAAAAACCTTTTAGAAAGAATGGCACTGTCCATAGAAACTGTCCGTCCAGCACTTATCTCCAAAGATTTTGCGTTAAAACTGGAGGAATTGTTGAAATTTCGTCACCTGTTCAGAAATATGTACAAAAGCCCCCTTGTTCCAGAAAAAATGGAATTTGTCCAGAATGCAGCCAAAAACTTGGCCAGGGAGTTTGAGCCCCGGCATAAAGTTTTCCTGGATTTCCTCCGGGAGCTCATACTTCAGCTGGAAAATTAGGACAAAGATCCCAGCTATCCCAATGAACCGCCAATGATACAACTTATCTTTTGTAATTGATTTAAACAAATTATCGATTGTAAAAATTATTAAACGAGGTCACCCATGGAATCAAAGCCGGAACGGGCAACCTTTCAACGATTATTAGAAGTATTTTTAACCATGGGCATTGAGGTTGTACTACGGGAAAATATTCTCGATTCAACCCAAGAGGTTATTCAGAAGGTTGCATCAGCACTCCCCCAGAGATTTCCCGATCATGTTGCAACCAGTATTTTCCAGGGCCTGGAATCAATGGTCATGAAACTAAACTAGTGCCAATAATTAATCCTAAGAACTTACAGTAGCGCTCTTTTGTGCCGCTGCTAACATTTGAGCAGCCACTGCCTTAATTTCGGCTTCCCGTTTGTCCTTCCGTACGGTTTGAATTTTCACAAAAGCCACATACAGGTAAATCAAAAAGTACAGGGAGTACAGCAGGTGGGTGGGGCCAAAGGTGCCAACCACGGTACCAATAGCAATGGCATGAATGAACGAGAGGGGAAACACAAAATAAGCGGCAATGTGGAATTTTTTCCAGGTCTTCAGCTTAAAATCCAGAGCTTTTGAGTGCCATGCAGCAATGACCCCGATAATCAACAGAAACAAAGCGGTAATACCCAGCATTTTGCCAAAGGTAAAGGACACTGCTCCCTGCTCAATAACATCAAAGAACAACATGAATAGCCCATGGAACAGCATGAGCACAAACCCCAGCTTTCCAAGTGACCGGTGACGTTTTACAAGGTCAGGTTTTTTGAATACCGACTCCATAACAGGGAGTTTAGCGGTAAGAATGAACTGGTAAAACATGAAGCTAAACCCAATAAGGGCAAAAATCCGCGCAGGGTAGTATATCCCTATCATAGAGAAAGGTATGGTTACTCCCGGAGCCTGAGAAAGCTGGGACACATCAACATAAATACTGTGAACCCATTCTATAATCGGGAATAGGGGCAACAGTACGGCCAGGGCAATGATTGTTTTCTTCTTCATGCCTGTAATTCTACAAGTTGTTTAGTCAGGAATCAATTATTTTTCGAAAAAAGGTGACAAATTCCCTCATCATTATTAGGATGGTAGAAGAATAGTTGGAGGATCAAGGATGTCACAGGCAGACAATCATTCAAAAAAACCACCAAACAAATGGAAGATTTCATTCTACAGCTTCATCGGATTAGGACTCGTCTTTGTCCTTTTCGGATTCTATCAGGTAGCCCGAACCACCTGGCTTCTTCCCACCACTGACCTGGAGGTAGAATATCAGATCAATGTCATTCCCCACCGATGGAAATGGGATCCTGACTTTTTTGTGGTACCCCTGGGATCAACCGTCACATTCAACATTCATAACGATGATGGGGTGGATCACGGTTTCGCTATCCGGGAATTTGGAATAGACCGAAGGCTTCCCGCAGGCCGGGTAACCCAGGTTCGCTTTGTTGCTGACCGAGAAGGGGAATTCGAATTCTTCTGCTCGGTCTTCTGCGGAGTAGGTCACTTCGACCAGAAGGGCACCATTATTGTTACCTCGGAAAATCCCGAAACCATCCTGGCAGCCCGCACCGGCCGGGACACCTCCGACCTTCCGGTACGATCAGCAGTGGACCGAATTGCCCGACTGCCCTACACCATTGCTGAAGACGGGGCAAAGGTTTTCCAACTTACTGCCGAACCGGTCATGTGGGATTACGGCAACGGAGTCATTCTTGAATCCTGGGGATACAACGGCCAGCTGCCCGGTCCGGAAATCCGGGTAACCGAAGGGGACCTGGTCCGCATAGAATTCACCAACTACCTCCCAGAACCTACCACCGTCCACTGGCACGGAATAGACCTGCCATTCCGGATGGATGGGGTTCCGGGATATACCCAGGATCCGGTGCTTCCCGGGGAGACCTTTGTGTACGAATTTCACGCAGAACCTGCAGGAACCCGGTTCTACCACACCCACGGCTCCCACCACG
>SKVS01000185.1 GCA_007129335.1 Spirochaetaceae bacterium | reverse complement strand
TAAAGAATCCATACAAAAATCATTGATGGAAGGTCTCCATCAGGCAAATCAGCGGGGTTATGCGATAATGATTGGTCATATTTGGACCAAAGAGCTTGCAGAGGTCATTTTTGACCTCCACCCCCACATTCTGGAAGCAGGTTATGAGTTTACCAGTCTGGTTGACTTATTAGGATTGGAGCGTCCCTTACTGTGATTGTCCTCGGCATAGAATCGTCCTGCGATGAATGTTCCCTTGCTCTTGTTGAGGATGGAAAGAAAATTCTGAGTCACGTTGTTGCAACCCAAATACCCTTTCACGCGCCTTATCATGGGGTGGTGCCCGAAATTGCCAGCAGGAAGCATACCGAATGGATACTTCCTGTTTACCGTCAGACCCTGGCCCAGGCAGGAATGAATCCTCAGAAAATTGATGGGATCAGCGTGGCGAATCGACCTGGTCTGAGCGGAAGCCTCTTGGTAGGTCTTTCTTTTGCGAAGGGGCTATCCCTTGGTCTGAATAAACCCTTTGTGGCTGTTGACCATGTTCTGGCCCATCTCTATGCACCTCAGCTGGAGTTTGATATTCCCTATCCCTTTCTCGGGCTCCTGGTATCCGGTGGGCATAGCATTATTTGCAGGGTCGACGATTTTCACCAGGTACAAGTTTTAGGAGCAAGTATCGATGATGCCTGTGGAGAAGCCTTTGACAAGGTAGCCAAACATCTTAATCTCGGCTATCCCGGAGGCAAGCAAATCGACCAACTGGCCCGTAAAGGGAATCCCCGGGCTTTCCGGTTTCCGGTGGCTAATTTGTACAAGGGTCAGCACACCTACGATGTTTCTTATTCGGGTTTAAAGAATGCAGTAATAAATCAGCGGGAACTCTTTTGGGATGGAACAAGCCCTCAAACCCTGGAAAATATTTGTGCAAGCTTCGAAAAGGTGGCAATCGATACCCTGTTGAAAAAGGTAATTCTTGCAGCAAAAAAAACCGGTATACCAAGAGTTGTTGCCGGGGGTGGGGTTGCGGCCAATACCTATTTACGAACCGCATTGAAGGCTTCTGTTGGACTTGAGGTCTATTATCCATCTCTGGAATTATGTACGGACAATGGGGCCATGATTGCCGGTTTAGGTTACCACTTTCTGAAACAGGGTATACAGGGGAGTCTAAGGGAGAATGTACACCCTCGGGTACAGGGGTTCCGAAAGCTTCAGGCCTGACCGGCAGAGCTACTAAACCAGATCGGAGCCTTGAGCGGTACAGATCCTCCGGATTCCTGCTGGTTTTCAGAAATTGTTTTTCAGGAAATACGACTCTTAAGCACCCTCTTGTTCATATTCTGATTCCAGCAGACCATCGATTAATTCACTGTGGCTTAGGGGCGTAGTTCTGTTTGAGGCAACGGATTCCAGCTTGATAATGTTTTGTGCCAACCGTTTATACGCCCGGCTCAGGGCAGCAGCAGCCGGTTCTTCAAAAACAGAAGTCTGACTGTTTATACAGTTTCTCATTGCCCCATACCAGGGAATAAATCCCAAATAATCAGCCTGAATTTCCAAATGCCGGGAACATGCGCGGGAAATATTGGATCCTATTGCCAGATCTTTCTGATGGGTTCCCATATTCAGGACTACATGGGGTGTAAAACTTTTCAGATCTTCTTGAATTAACCCAGCAGCCTCAGGATTTTCCTTTCTTATGTGTTCAATAATTCCGTAAAGTCCAATACCGCTTGTGTTGTCCAGGGTCCTTGCGTGAAGGTTATTTGCCAATTTCCCTTCTGGAGTATTGCTTTTGGTGTGCTGTTGAAAAATTCGGATAACAGCATGCTTAATGAAATTATACCCGTTGAGCAAAGCGGGTATTTCCGGGGTGGTTACAATAATTCCCTTACGGGAAAGGAGAAACATGTCCAGGGTGAAGGTATTTACCCCTGCTCCCAGGTCCAAAAGAATAAAGTCGGCAACCAGGGATGGTAGTTCCTTTTCTATTCTCCGTTTCGCCCATATAGGAGGATTGGTTGTTCCGGTAAATTGCCCATCTCCGGGAATGAGAAAGAGCCGGTCGAACCGGGTGCTGACCAGTAAATCTTCCAGGTGTTTTTCTTTACGATGGATAATACTGCCCAAGCCAGGATTCTTATTCTTGATGCCGAGAAAGGTATGGGCATTGCTTCCCCCAAGATCAGCGTCTAAAAGGATTACGGCCTTGCCCATGGAAGCCAAAGCTATGCTCAGGTTTACTGAGGTTAAGCTTTTTCCAACACCGCCTTTTCCACTTGCTACAGGTATAATAACAGACATACCCTATAGTATGGGTTGAACAAATGATCTTTGCAAGAAAATGTAAACTGTGGTAGTTTCTTTCTATGACAGAATTTTCATTGGATTCCGCAATACGGCGGGTACTGAATTTCCCCAAACCAGGAATAACGTTTTATGATATTACCAGTGTCTTTCAGGATCCTCAGGCTTTTTCTTTTTGTCTCGAGGGAATGGTGAAGCATGTACAGGAGTTACAGGGAGATACCATTGCCGGAGTAGAGGCCAGGGGTTTCATTTTTGCAGCACCTCTTGCAGACAGGCTTGGACTTCCATTGCTTTTGTTACGGAAGAAAGGTAAGTTGCCCGGCAAGGTGTATAGCAGGAAATACTCCCTGGAATACGGGCAGGATGAAATTTGTGTGCACCAGTCTGACGTACGCCCTGGTTCCCGCATTATCATTATTGATGACCTTATAGCTACAGGGGGAACCTTAAAGGCAGCTGCAGATATGCTGGAAGAAGCAGGAGCATCCATAGCAGGTATTTCATCAGTTATTGGATTACCCTTTCTCGGTTATGAGAACGCCCTTGCTCCTCACCCAATAAAAACTCTCATAAATTTCGACAGCGAATAGGAGCTTATAAGAATTTCTATGCCCTGTAGGTGCTGCTTGACAGACCCTGAAACACTTGATATTTTTTCACAACCTTTCCCGGTGGTGTAATGGTAGCACTACAGATTCTGGCTCTGTTAGTGAGGGTTCAAATCCTTCCCGGGAAGTCAAAAAGCCTGCTTACTCCGGGCAAAACCAATGCTGGGAATTACCAGTGTAGGAATAGCCGGCTCATAGCCGGTTTTTTTTTCAGTAAAGGGGAATCGTACTGCAAGAATAATCAAAAAAAATGAATAAAAATACAAAAAATTCCCCTGAACCCCTTGATAAGCCTGGGAAAACGGTTCAAGTATAAACGGGAAATTCTTTGTGAAGTATCTTGGCAAGAGGGTACCTGCATGAAAAAGTTTTTCTTGATTATCAACGATGAAGAAAATGCACCCAAACAGTACTGACAAAATACATACTGGAGTAAGAATGAAACCAGCTTTTTTAGTTCTTTCCAATGGAATAGTTTATCCAGGAATAGGGTTTGGCAGCCCCGCTCCTTAGCTTCATGAGTTAACCCCCGGAATTCTCCGTTTCTCCGCAGCGGGTGAAGTGGTTTTTAATACTGCAATGTCCGGATATTACGAGGTACTCACTGATCCTTCCTACACAGGACAACTTGTAGTAATGACCTATCCCCATATGGGTAATTACGGAGCCCAGGACGATTGGAACGAAAGCGGACCGGTTCATACCAGTCAGGGATGTGTTTCCGATCCCCGGCCGGTAAAAGCAGCAGGCTTCATTGTCCGAAATCTCTACAGAGGTCCGGTTCCTCCAGGTCGCATAACCCTCGATGAATACCTCCGAAGACACCATATTCCCGGTATAACCAATATTGATACAAGGAAGTTGACACTCAGTCTCCGGGATGAAGGCAGTTGTACCGGAATAATTATTCGCAGTTCTGTTTCCATGTCAGAAAATTATTTAAAAAACCAATCAGCAACCCTGTCACAGTCCGAGTTGGATCAGGCACTGGCTTACCTGAACGCTTATCCCAAAATGGAAGGGTTGAATCTTGTACCCGAAGTGGGAACAGATGCTCCTATTCCTGCTTTGGATAATGGACTCTTAGAAAAGTCAGGGCCCCTCATTGCCCTGTATGACTGTGGAGTCAAGGCAAACATTCTTCGGGAGTTCCAATCTCTCGGTTGCAGGGTCAGCATTTTCCCTTCTACCGCCACATCTGAAGAAATCCTTGCTTCCCAGCCCGATGGAATCATGATCTCCAACGGACCGGGGGATCCGGCCACTTTAAAGGATCAGGTTCAGGTTATTCAGCAACTCATAGGCAAGAAACCGGTTTTCGGAATTTGTCTGGGTCACCAACTCATAGCACAGGCCCTCGGGGCAAGAACCTATAAAATGAAGTTTGGTCATCATGGTATAAACCATCCGGTAAGGGACGAAAGAACGAAAAAGGTTTTTGTTACCAGTCAGAATCACGGTTTTGCGGTGGATGAATCCACCCTCCCTGGTCACGTAAAGGTATGGTTCAGAAATGCAAATGATCAGACAAACGAAGGCATTTACAGCGATGAACTGAAAGTGTACTCAGCCCAGTTCCATCCTGAATCAGCTCCAGGTCCCTTCGATAGCCAATGGATTTTTCAGGCATTTCTAGATGCAACCCATTACCCCGGTAAGGAGAACTAATCATGCCAGCACGGAAAGATATTCGTAAAATTCTCATTATCGGTTCAGGTCCAATTGTCATCGGACAGGCCTGTGAGTTTGATTACTCGGGCAATCAGGCAGTAAAGGCCTTAAAGGAAGAGGGTTACGAGGTTGTACTGGTAAATCCAAATCCTGCAACAATCATGACTACACCGGGAACTGCAGATCAGATTTACATGGATCCCCTGGAGGTGCCCTATCTGGAAGCAATTATTGCCAAGGAGAAACCCTGCGCAATTCTTCCCACCATGG
>SKVS01000162.1 GCA_007129335.1 Spirochaetaceae bacterium | reverse complement strand
TCTGAAGACGCCGAAAAGGCTCTGGATATAATCGAAGAAGAGAATGAAGCTGCTCCCACTGACTGGAAAATGCGCTATGCAATGAATCAGGAGCTCTTGAAAAAAGGCGCTGTAACCGACACTGCCCTGGTGGTTCGCACCCTTTATCACCGGTCAAAACTGAAAGAACTGCCGATAATGGAGCGCAAACTCTATGACTCTGCAAAGAAGCTTCTTATTGATGAAGTCAGCCTGGCACTGAATAAATCAAAACAAGAGGTAGAAAAACTCATCCATACCCGCCTGGAAATAGATTCTGACAAGCCAACAAAAGAATCGCCTTTAGCTTTTGATGATGATTTCGATGATACCGATTTTGATGATGTAGAAGAATCGGATGACAGCGTTGAGGATGAGGTAACCGAAACCTCTCTGGATGACATAGCCGAAGAAGAGGAAGAACTGGCTGACGATGATGATTCAGAAGACCAGTAGGTATGCTTTAGGTTTTCCTGCTCCTTTTCTCTCCACCTCACAGTAAATCCTCGAGAAATGAATGACTGGAACACCATTCTTGATTCAGCAAAAAGAGCTCTCAAGCCAAGGTCTCTGGCTTCTGTAACAGAAATTGCCCAAACCGGAACTGGCGCATTTGGTGTTTTGGTATCCACTCTTATCTCGTTACGAACCCGGGATCAGGTAACACTTCCCAAGAGCAGAGAACTCTTGAGTATAGCTCCCACACCCCAAGCCATGGTCCTCTTAAAGGAAGAGACTATTGCCAGCTCTATCTATCCGGCTGCATTTTTTCGGGTAAAGGCAAAAAATCTCCTGGCGATTTCCCAGCAAATCATTCAAAACCACAGCGGGAGAGTTCCCCATACTCTCGATGATCTTCTGAAATTGCCCGGTGTTGGAAGAAAAACAGCGACTCTGGTCCTGGGGCTAGGCTTTGGCATACCGGCAATTTGTGTTGACATACATGTTCATCGCATAACCAACCGAATGGGATTGGTTCACACTCCTGACCCCGACAAAACCGAACAAGCGCTTATGAAAATAGTACCCCAAGATTTGTGGATCCAACTCAACGATACCCTGGTTCTCTTTGGTCAACAGCTATGCACTCCCCAGAGTCCATTCTGCACCCAATGCCCTTTTCAAACCTGGTGCCCAAAGAATGGGGTAAAAAAAAGCCGTTAACCCCTATTCTGGGCCCTTTGTTCCCTGAAATCAAAAGGAGTACAAAAAAACCCCGGAAATCCGGGGTTTAGTCCAGGGGAACTTCTTGTTCCCTCTAGTGCCTATTCTTACACAGTGTCTATTCTTCCACTATGAGAAGGGTTTTTGAGTCCAGGAGCAGGTGCATGTCTTCGTTTACTTCCCTATCATAGTCCCGACGGAGGGTTAACCGGACATGATCGTCTTTTGTTTCCAGATCTATGAGAACATTTATTAGATTATCATAAGCCTTCAGTTCTTCCGGGAATGTTTCCCCAACATTCTGAATGTCCGCAGTTGCCCAAAGAACAAGATTGTTTGACTCGGCAAAACTCTTTAATCTTGTAATAATGCTCTGATCTCCGTGTCCAAAATCGTATCCGTCCAGAACAATAATGTCTGCAGCAAAGTGGCCTTCAGAAATTAAAGCCTCAATGCTCTTAACTATCTGCTCGGCAGATACGGCAGGTTGATGGAAATTAAGAATAACCCGGTTTTTAATGAGTTCATCGTGAACCTCAACTGCACTGTCGAGTTCCCGTTTCTTTGCAATTTCTCGAAAAATAGTTTCATACCAATCGATAATATGATCGGTTTTCGATTCAAATGAAATATGAATGACATGCTTACCCTGGAGTAATTTATCGGTCGCCAAATGGACAACACAGGCGGTCTTACCTTCGCCCCTGTGGGCCGCAATTACCCCCAGGTGACCGTTTTGCAGTCCACCATGAATTGATTTCTCCAGAATCCGCAAGGGACTCCGCTTTATAAGCTCTGCTTTAACCATGACAATCTCCCTCTCGTTTTGGTTACCCAGTTTCTTACAGTCTAATGCCAAACCTCCGGGGCTTCATCAAAAACTTTCAGAAAATGGGAAGGTCACCACCAATATATGGTGGGATGAAAAGGGAAGAACCTTCAGAAGGAAGTTCTTCCCGGCCTGGTAATCTGGTTATTTTTGTTCAGCCTTCTTCTTTTCAATGAAAGCTTTTTTCAGTTCATCAGCAATTCCCTGAGGAACCTTGCCGTACTTCAAAAACTCCATGGAAAATTCGGCCTTACCTTGGGTAAGGGATCGGAGCACTGTGGAATAACCAAACATTTCGCTCAAGGGAACTTCAGCTTCAACAGAACAGAATGCATTATCTTCTGTAGAGGCAAGAATAACACCCCGTCTTTGGTTGATCGAACCAAAAATATTCCCCTGGAATTCCGTGGGACCTTCAACAACAACCTTCATTATTGGTTCCAAAACGACCGGTTTCGCTTTATCGTAAGCTGCCCGGAAGGCACCAAGCCCAGCAGCCTGGAATGCCATGTCTGAAGAGTCAACAGGGTGGGTTGCTCCGTCATTAATGGTCATTTTTACCCCAATAATCGGGAAACCAACCTGAGGTCCTTTCTCCATTGCCTTCTTGAAACCCTTGTCACAGGACGGGATGTATTCATTGGGGATAACGCCCCCCTTGATTGCATTGACAAACTCGTAATCTCCTTCTTCCAGAGGCTCCATGAAACCTGCTACCCTACCGTACTGACCCGAACCACCGGTTTGTTTTTTGTGGGTATAATCGAAGTCCGATCTGGAGGTAATTGTCTCCCGGTAGGCAACCTGGGGTGCCCCGGTAACGACTTCACACTTATATTCCCGCTTCATCCGTTCTACATAAACCTCAAGATGCAGCTCTCCCATTCCCTGGATAATCGTCTGATTCGTTTCGGGATCGACAAAGGTACGGAAGGTCGGATCTTCTTTTGTAAAACGATTCAGGGCCTTCGCCATATTATCCGCTGATTTTTTATCGGAAGGCTCAATAGAGAGAGAGATTACCGGGTTAGGAATGAACATACTGGTCATCGAATAGTTCAATGACGGATGACTGAAGGTGTCGCCTGATGCACAATCTATTCCAAACAGGGCGGCAATCTCACCAGGGCCTGCATGGTCAATGTCCTCCATGTGATTGGAGTGCATTTTTACTAAACGGCCAACCTTGAACTTTTTCTTCGAACGGCTGTTTATGAGCTCTTCACCCTTCTTCACCATACCCTGGTAGACCCGGATATAGGTTAACTGGCCGTACTGACCGTCTTCCAGCTTGAAAGCCAGGGCAACGGGTTTAGCCCCTTCTTTTTGAGGCTCCATAGCAACTTCTGTTTCTTCATTATCCAGGTCAAGAGCTTTGTTCACAATTTCAGCAGGGTTGGGAAGATATCGGGTAACACCGTCCAACAAGAGTTGCACCCCTTTGTTTTTATAAGCAGATCCCATGAAAACCGGGGTCAATTCCATAGACAGGGTTCCTGTCCGAATTGCCTCATGAATGAGGTCTTCAGTAACCTCTCCTTCCAGGAAGGCTTCAGCTAAATCATCGTTGAAAATAGACACAGTGTCGATCAGTTCTTCCCGTCTCTGCTCTGCCTCGGCCCGAAGCTCTTCAGGAATATCGGTAATTCGGATTTCAGTACCGCTTTCTCCTTCGAAATAGTAGGCCTTCATAGTTACCAGATCTACTACACCCACATGTTTGTCTTCAAGCCCAATGGGAATTTGAGTCAATACCGCATTATGGCCCAGCTTTTCGATGAGCTGATCTTTGACCCGGTAGGGATTTGCTCCGGTACGGTCAAGTTTGTTGATAAATGCCATTCGGGGAACATTGTAGCGTCGCATTTGCCGGTCTACCGTTATGGACTGGGATTGTACACCCTCAACACCCGAAAGCACCAAAATAGCTCCGTCGAGAACCCGCAAAGAACGCTCAACTTCAATGGTGAAGTCAACGTGTCCTGGAGTATCAATGAGGTTGATAGGATGATCTTTCCACTCAACATGGGTTGCAGCTGAGGCAATAGTAATTCCCCGCTCCCGTTCCAGCTCCATGGAGTCCATGGTTGCACCGACCCCATCCTTACCACGGACTTCGTGGATGGCATGGATCCGGTTGCAGTAAAAAAGAATCCGCTCTGACAGGGTGGTTTTACCCGAGTCTATGTGAGCACTGATCCCAATATTGCGCATTTTCTGCAAATCTTTCATAAAAATTCTTCCTCTTTATATACATGAGAATAGGTTTCAAAGTTTCAGTGGTGTACTATATGTCGTGAGCAGCGTGAGACGGAATAATATAGGGAAACCAAGGATATTTCAATACCTGTGCGTTTATTTCCTTGGTGTACAGTACCCACAGACCGTTTCAAAGGTATTATACTGTAGAAGGGAGAACCATATGAACCAGAATGATCAACCAACGAAAACCTTCGTTATCGATACTAACGTGCTCATCCATCGGCCCGATGCTATTCTTAGCTTCCGGGATAACGAAGTGGTCATACCCCTGTGGGTACTGGAAGAACTAGACCGGTTAAAAACCTTCTCCGATGAGCGAGGCAGAAACGCCCGCCATGCAATTCGCTTTTTAGACAGTGTAAGCAAAAATGCAAATCTGAGCGAAGGAGTTAAACTGGAAACAGGGTCTATTCTGAGAGTTGTTATGAGCACCGGAGAAATGCCCAAGAGCCTCCTGGAAGATAAAACCGATAATAAAATTATTTTAGCTGCATACGAGCTCCAGCAAAAAGGACGGTTTGTATTCTTTGTATCCAAGGATATAAATGCCAGGGTTAAGGCAACTGCCCTG
>SKVS01000084.1 GCA_007129335.1 Spirochaetaceae bacterium | reverse complement strand
ACCAGCCAATGAACTGTTGCCGACAAAATCCAAGTTATAAACTACATCATGCCCTGCTTTCCAGCATTTTGCTTTCAGCGACGAGGCGAAACATACCAGTTATTCGGCAGGACTGTCAACACTCATAGTACCGAATTATTATTTTTCGGTAAACTTTCCTAGCTCGTGCGGATTATGGGCTCACAAATAAACATAATACATGAGGCTTGCAAAAGCCCCTTTTGAAAAAGGCTCTGAAGTATATGAAATGAAATAAACGAGTACTTTATAACGATGCAATCTCCTGTTAGTCCATTATTCATCTTGGTTATCAAAGAAAAAGTTAATTCCTGTAACAACCCGGGTACTGGTACTGATCCATTCAGGCCTTCCAATATGCAAATCCTGTTGGACATCAAAAAACCAGCGCATAAAGGGATGGACCTGTAAACGAAAACCCAACTGTAGGTAAGGTCCCAGATAAAAATTCAAATCATCCAATCCTGCGCCCCAATTAAAGACAGGGGACAATCCCACACCCAACACACCGTCTGCTGATAAAATGTCAGGAAAAATAAAACCAAGGCCTATTTGCAATGGCAGCCAGAAAGTTGGTTCTTGTTCCCGAACCAGAATACCGAAGCTAGTACCCAATACTAATTCAACCTGATCGGTGAGTTCCGTCATATAGGAGACAGTTGTATTCAGGTATGTTTGGGTATAGTTGAATGAATCAAAACCAAGCCCTATAGAAAAGGAATGACCGTATAAACCGCCAGTAAGAACAACGATCATGATCAACACAAAAAGAATTTTCGGCTTTATGTTTTGTTTACTTTCTTTAAACTGAGTTTTCATATAGTGAGTATCGGAAAGATTATCTAAAAAATAATACCTTTCAGCGGAGGCCTTGCAAAAGTCCCTTTTACAAGAGCCTCAGTGCTTAATCTCTTATTCAATAAAACCTTCTACCCTCCAGGTCTGTACAATTCCAGTCAGGGGTTGGGAACCCGGAGTAATCACTTGTACTGCAAAATCATTATCCTGGGCATAGAACTCCACAATCGATTGAACTCCTCCTACGGATCTCAGGGTAATTATTCCATAAGGAACAGCGTCCGGGCCTCGCAATCTGGAAAAATCCTGGACAGAAATACGAGTAAAAAATTCCATACTGCCAATAGTATTTATTAAAGCAGCAGCCCGGTCATCCACCTCACCGTTGTTATGGATTGACCTCCAGATTGTTCGTCCTGAAATATCCGAATCTCGTTGAAATTCCCTTACAGGTGAATCAAACCCCTCCAAGCGCATTGACAAAATATTCTCTCGCAGAAATCCCTCTGGCCAGAACCGGAGATCGGTCCAATATGTTGCTGTCTGATTGAGATAAAATCCTACCTGCCCCGATACAACCTGGACTATCGGACTACCTGCGATTTGGAAAAAATATTCATTTCCCAGGGCAGTGGGATTTCCAAATAAGTAGGTATGTTCTACTCCGCTGTCAAGTACTAGGGTTACTCCTATAGCCCGGTCTTCGAGCCCAAATTCCGGACGGGAACCCGAATTGGATGCTATACGGATTGGAGACAAATCACCCAAAACTCGCAAAAAATCCTCAACCCTGCTTGACCTGGCTGTAAATGTTTCCCCTTCACGGAATATGACCCACTGTTTATCCTCTTGGGAAAGATAGATCCCCGGATGATCGACACCGGAAAATGTAATTTCCCTGACATCTTCCCCGTTGAAAGATATAACAGGTATGAAACCTGTAGTCCCCCGGGATCCGGATTGGCCAAAAAAGAGCACCAAGCCAAGGAACAGAATAAGCGAACCGTATGTATATAACTTCATTGTATCTTTTTTTGTCATTGAGCCAAACCTCTAACAAATTTCTTCCGTTGAGCAAATCGCCATAGGGCAATAATTCCAAAGAATAATGGGCCACTGAGTATTCCCCAGGTTCTTGCTGACTGAGCCCGGGACAGTTTTTCTTCGGGATTCTCAATGGAATCCAGGGTCCTGGTTCCCATTTGTCGTGTTCGAATACCCATCATCGCTTCATCTCCAACCAGCCAGTCGTACAGGTTCTGGGCAAACTGTAAATTATACAGGCTCCGGTGAATTTGAATCAGGTCGGAAAAAACTTCCTGATCCCCAATAACCGCAAGGCGAACAGGGGAAACAGAACTATCAAGGGGAGTCCAGTCCAGAAATGCATCAGGCGGATTTTGGGAAAAAGCACTTACCATTTCTCCCTCGAGGGTCATACCAAGGGCAAATCCCTGGGGTGGACCCGGATTACCCGGTATTTGTATATTCGGGTCTACCTGCAGGGGTGGATTCATGGCAGTTGCCCGAAAGGTTGACCGCAAGGGAAACGATGGGGTGAGCCTGGGATTTACAGATACATTGAAATCCACAGGACTTGCCCAAAAAAGGTCCAACCCTTCAAAACGCCGGGTTAATGGATGATCTGGATCAGCCCCCGAACGTCCTATTCGCGGCCAGAGGGGATAGTTTTGCATGGTATTAAACACAACCCTTCCCTGGGTTTGCTGTATAGGAATTGGTTGATTCTGGGAATCCATAACCCACTGGGGCAGTATCTGAATTCCATAACTCTGAGCAAGCTCAATTGCAGGGGTACTAACCCCTTCCTGGGGGACAAGGCCGGATTGTAAATCCACCTGGTGATAATCCCAGGCAAACAAAGCTGGCCTGCCCTGCATGAGGTATTGGTCCAAATAGAAGGTATCCTCCAGGGTGAGGTCCCTTTGCCCAATAACAAAGAGCGCTTGTACGTCGGCAGGAATTTCCTGTCCTCTGGGGATTTGGCGAATTTCTGCAAAACCGCCCATTTGACTCAGGAAAATTTGGTGATTTTGCTGGGATGCAACATCACCAAAGAGTACTCCCAGAACCCGGGTTGAATCACTGGTTAAATCCTGAATGGATTTTACAACTTCATATTCCAGGGTCGACGGGTCTATAATAACTGGTATAGAAATAAAATCGTCCCGGTAGGTTACGGCAAGACCGGTGTATACCGTAGCAATACTCTGTTGATTTGCCTCCACTACCTGATATTGCTGGGGTTGAATTCCCAGGTCTTCAGGGCGCTGGGGTGTATCATCATCCGGGTCAAGG
The DNA here is from genome assembly GCA_007129335.1 of Spirochaetaceae bacterium. Lineage (GTDB taxonomy): Bacteria > Spirochaetota > Spirochaetia > DSM-27196 > Salinispiraceae > SKVS01. The sequence goes on along the minus strand of SKVS01000084.1, from coordinate 1,711 downwards.
ATTTGAACCCTGAGCTGATTCGGACTGATCCTTTGCATTTCTTCAAGGAGGTCAATGAGGGTTTGAACCTCTGGAATTTCCCGACGGAGCCGTCCAGAAACATAGTATTGAATGGTAACCGGATCTTCCAAGCCGCGAATGACAGTTCGGGTTACATCGGTAATGGTATAGACCTTGTTTTCGGTCATGTCGAACCTTGTGTAGTATTGTCCGGATAACAAAAACAGTAAAACGCCTATAACGAGAGGCAAGAGGGTGAATATTTTTTCTGTATGCTTTTTGTTCTGAAATACCTTTTTCACCGGTTACCTCCACTTCTGATGCACGAGGGATCGAGTATTTAAAAAAAGAAATCCCCAGGCAAGGAGGAGGAAGAAAACCAGATCCCTGGTATCGACCAACCCCCGAACAAAACCGTTATACCGATAGGTAAACGACATATTGAGCAAAACAGTGGAAATAGTACCTCCGGACCCAAGGGAAATAACCAGGCGATCCATAAGGGTAAAAACCAGCAAAACACCTGCCGAACACAGAAAAGCGGTAACCTGATTCGAGGTAAGGCTCGAAAGGTACTGACCCAGGGCTATTCCCGCAGCTCCAAGAAAGAATGTACCAAGGTACTGACTTGCAATGGGTCCGGGATCAAAAGAACCGAAGGGAAGGACCAGGAATATAACCGGGAGTGTACCAACCAGCAGCAGGCAAAACATGGTCATTGTTGCGAAATATTTCGCCAATACCAAATCCCATTCTCTGAATGGCAGGGTAAATAGAAGCTCTACCGTACCCTGCCGTTTTTCTTCAGCCCAGCTTCTCATGGTCAAAGCAGGAAGAAGAATGAGAAAAACCAGGGGAAACAGACCAAAATAGGGACGAAAGCTGGCCACATCCAGGGCAAAAAATTCCTGAACCACAAAGAACCAGACACTGGTAAACCCGAGGAAAAAAATTCCAATTACATAAGCCATGGGTGAATCGAACATTACCCCAAGTTCTTTTTTGTAGAGCGAGCCCAGGGGGAATCGAGGTGAGTTACTTTTCATTGGTTCCCTCCATCGGTTGATTTTCATAGTTCTGGGTGGTAGTTAACTGGGTAAACAATTGCTCAAGGCCCAGGGTTGAATGGGTCAATCCTAGAACCGCCCCATGGTTTGATTGAAGCCAGGGGACCAGGGAGAGGGATGCCTGGTCTTCGGTTAAATCAGGAGGACTGGAAATAGTAAAGGACCAAATACCCTGTTTTGAATCCGACAAGTCAGCATTCAAAGTTACAGACCAGGCTGGCTCATTCTCTGTACTATCGGACCGGTTTTGCACCTGGGACGAATTCAGCTCAGCCTGGAAATCCCGGGCCAGGTTTTTTTCATTGTACTCAGATGAATCAGGTGTAGGCAGTTGTACCCGCAAACACATTTGAACCCCGCCCTGCAAGGTTCCAGCGATTTCCCGGGGAGTACCTTCAGCAGCAATGCGACCCTTGTTCAGTATGAGCACCCGGTCACAGAGAGCTTCGACCTCCTGAAGAATATGGGTAGAAAGAATAATGGTTTTTTCTTTGGCAAGGTTTTTTATGAGCCTTCGTATTTCCAGGATCTGATTAGGATCCAGACCGCTAGTAGGTTCATCGAGAATGAGAATTGGAGGATCGTGCAATATTGCCTGGGCAAGTCCTACCCGCTGACGGTATCCTTTTGACAAATGGGCAATT
>SKVS01000393.1 GCA_007129335.1 Spirochaetaceae bacterium | reverse complement strand
TACTATAAAAAAACCTACAAGCTTTTTCTGATTTAATCTATCCATTCAATAGTATTCCTTCCTGCAAATCCATCGGCAATCCAGAGGATACCGTCATCCAGAATTTTCGAATATCCAGCAAAATCCTGAGAAGAAAACAAAGCCCTCCCACTGGACAGGTAGTGGTAAAAAGTCACCCTGCCAGGCTGATTGCGGGTATGAAGTGCCGTTATTTCTCCATTGTGTAGAGTACCCAGGGACCTCGGTTCAGGAAGCCGGGAAAGTTCCCAAAGACTTACATTCCCCGAAGGCTGGATAATAAGGTGGATCTGCTCTTGCTGTCTGTACATGAGAATCATGACTGAACCATTCCCGTCGGTTACGAAATGCATTTGCACTGGATGCTGATCACCCGTTCCGGGAAGAGTTTTAAACCAGGACTGATTCAGGTCACTCAGATTCCAGGCTTGTAAGGTTTGGACACCTACTCCATAGAGTACGTACAACCATTGATCGTGTATTCCCATTCCTACCGGTAGTCTATCGGCAATTTGCCCCAGGATAAACCAATCATTTTCAGGTGTGAGTGTAGTAAAACCCTCCTGATCAGCAAAAAACAGTTGTATTCTGCCGTCCCCCAGGCCGAAACTCATGACCTGTTCATTCCAGGTATTCCCCAGTATTGGAGCCGCCCAGGAGTATTTCCTACCCTGGGACTGCCCAGTAGTTGAATGGAGTAAATTAAGATCCTTCGTTTGGGGATTATAGCCCAGGATCCAGGGACCGAGAATTTTCGGGTTAAACCGATGATCATACAGTACATACTCCCAGGGAGAAAAATATATTATTGGGACACCTCTTGTTTCGATTGTACCTGGGTTGTAATTGACCATAGCAGAAGACGAAAGAGATGACTCATCCATTCTGCCATGCCAAACCAAAACGCCCTTGTCCTGGTGAATCATACCAATTCCGGTGGAGGTTAAGAATCCGTGGAATTCATCGGCTCCAGAGTCTGTTCCCCCAAGGAGCACCTGAGACTCAAAGGGAGGCCGGGGCAGTTCCTGCATCCAGGACAGACCAAGCCAAAGCTCAGCCCCGGTTGAAAAGGGAAAAGTCAAATACAGTATAACTGAGATGAAAAGGGATAACCAAAAGAAAAACCTTCGGATGTTCATGGAGGGGTATTGTAGCGTTTTTTCTGAAAATAGGCAAAGCAAACAGACTGATGGTAGATTTCTCTACCCGACTTCCTATGCTCCTAATGGGTAAAAGACCGGCGCACAACCTTACTAACTTTTCATGGGGAAACTCTATTTATGACCGCTTCCCTGAAGAAGCCAGTTTTTTTTCATCATCATCCATTTTTGCCCGCCAGACCTCTGCTTTTTTCTTCACCGACTCAGCCTGATCGGCCTCTCCAACCAATACATGAATTCTCCGCAGGGCACCTAAGAAGGCAATAGCGGTTTTAAAATCATCTATTCGATTTGTCGATAATTCATACTTTTCCCGGTACCGGTCTGCAGCGTTACTGAGCCATTTTTTCATCATGTCAAAATACTGTACCCGATGGTTATACCCCTCAACACGGGGATCCAGACCCGCGACAAAGGTTTTCAGGTTGAGCATATTTTTCATGATTGCAGCAAAACGCCCTTCCAGCTCCACAAAAGACCATTTCCACTTCGAGTTCTCGCCAAAATCCTCTTCAACCGATTCTATGGTAAAGCCGATTTTCCTCATGAGGTCATACCGGTCTTTGTCATTAAAACCCTCAATTTTTTCGTGTGCCTCTGCATAATCGCTGAACGGTACATCAATACGTCCGGTAACCACATTCTCTAAATGGATAATTGCCTCATAACAACTTTTTCGAGCATCGTTAATGAAAGCCTCATTCTTCACCCCCAGAAGGGCTATGCTTATTTGATTCATGAGAAGGTAGTAAGATGCCAAATTCGCCCTGTCCTCGGCTAAGGAAATGAGTTTGAACTCCCTGGCCATATCGCCCTTTTGAATTACCTGAAGGATGCTCTTTTCCCGATTGAGAATATGCTCAATGTCCTGCTTGTAACCCCGGATACGTTCAGCGTAGGTATTCTTTGCTTCAGCACTTACTTTTCCCATTAAAAACTCCCCTGTGTATCTTGGGATAGATATTTCTGTTCCGGGTGGAACTGAACCAGAAGCTCCAAAGCATGATTCAAGGATGTTTTCTGATTACTGGTGCCAGAAAGCATCCGGGCAATTTCCGTTACCCTCTGATTCCCTTCAATGTAAGATGCATGGGTGAAGGTTCTTCCTCCATCTTCTTTTTTTTGAATCATAATATGATTATCGGCCTGAACTGCAATACTAGCAAGATGGGTAATAGAGAACAATTGTCTTTTTTCTGCTGTTTTATGCATATAGGTGCCCAATGCAAGACCTACCTCCCCTCCTATGCCCGTATCTATTTCGTCAAAAACCAGGGTATCGATTCCTTCAACCTCACTGAGGACCGATTTTACGGCTAGCATTACCCGGGATATCTCCCCTCCTGAGGCAATGGAGCGAAGAGGCTTCAAGGGTTCACCAGGATTAGGGGATAGAAGAAACTCGATTTCATCGGCCCCATAAGGTCCGCACAATGGGGTGCCAGACTCGGATTTCCGCTGGGTAACCTGAATAGCAAAACCAGTCTTCCCCATTCTTAGTCCTTCCAGGGCAGTGGCTACCTGTTTCTCCATTTTTTGTGCACCCATACGCCGCAATTTGGTCAACTGGACAGCCTGATTCAGAACATCCGATTCCAACTGCTGAATTTGCACCTGGATTTGCTCTCTATTTCCCGAAACCTCAAGCAATTGAGTTAATTTTTCTTCAGCTTCCTGACGGTATGACAAAACATGGGATAGGGTACCGCCGTATTTCTTTTTCAGTTTATACAGAACATCCAGTCGTTCGTTAATCAACTCTAATCGTTCCGGATCTATACTGACCCGGTCTTTATAATGAAGAACCTGATCAGAGATATCTTCCAGTTCGTAGTACGTGTTGGTAACGCGCTCCGACAGTTCCCGCTGGGAAGAATCTAACCGATCAATTTGACCCAGGGTATCTTTTAACCGATACATGAAAGGAAGAATCCCCCCTTCCTCCCCGTGTAATAATTCATAGGAAAGCTGGGATAACTGCATAAGTTCTTCCGCGCTGTCAAGAACCGCTTTTTCCTGTTCCAGTTCCCTGTCCTCATGGGGGCTAATTTGAGCCGCATCGATTTCATCTATTGCAAACTGAAGCAACTGTCTTTCCCTGTCCCTGTCAGCTTGATTCTGGGAAAGGGTCTCGAGCTTTTTTTTAGCACTATTCAAAGTCAGGAAAGTATTTTTCAACTTCTCTCCCAGATCGAGGAGTCCTGAGTAGGCGTCTAAATACCGACGATGAAACCTGGTATCAAAAAGTGCCTGATGCTCGTGCTGTCCATGCATATCAAAGAGAAATTCACTGATTTCGCTAATATCTTTTATTGTAACCGGAGTGTTTTGTATATAGGCTCCGTTTTTTCCTTGTTGCCGCAGTACCCTGCGGATTATGAGGCTACCATCTTCTATGGCAATCCCCCGATCATCGAGCCATTGCCGAAGACCGGGGTTATTCGGTACTGAAAAAACTCCTGACACATGAGCTTCTTCAGCCCCGCTTCTAACTTGGTCAAGACTCCCCCTCGCACCAGCAAGCAGTCCCAGAGCTCCGGCAAGTATAGATTTTCCCGCCCCGGTTTCTCCGGTAAAAACGGTAAATCCAGAGCGAAATGGCAGGTGAAGTCGCTCAATTAAAGCGAAATTTTCAATAGAAAGCTCTTCAAGCATCTGGACCTCCAGCCCAGTTCAGTTTTGTTCTGAGCACTTCGTAGAAATTCCGTTTTTTAGAATATAAGATTCTTGCTGGTTCATCAGCCCTTGTTACAACAACCTCGTCTTCGGGCAACAAAGCGAAATCAACCTGCCCATCTAATGTAAGAATAATATTTGTTCTTTGCACAGGATCTACAATAATTCTCATTTCCTCTCCTCCAGGCAACACCAGGGGTCTGTGACTCAGGGTAAAGGGGCAGATCGGATTCATAATAATAGCGTCAATCTCGGGATGCAACAGCGGCCCTCCTGCTGCCGCCGAATAGGCTGTAGAACCGGTTGGTGTAGCCAGGATCATTCCATCGGCCCGATACTTGCCAATCTTTGTCTTTGACAAAAATGCTGTCAATGAAACAATTTTTGAAATGCCCGCACCTGATATTACCGCGTCATTTAGGCAAACTGATTTAAAAACTTGCTCATTTTGTCGAATTATTTTTACCTGAACCATGAGCCGGGTACCGATCTGGGCTTTTCCCAGTATGGCCGCGTCCAAATCCTCCTGCCACTCATTCTTACTTACCTCGGTAATAAACCCGAAGTTGCCCAGGTTTATGGGCAATATGGGAAGACCAAGAGGAGCCAGGGAACGAGCTGCAAATAACACCGTTCCATCTCCCCCCAGGGTAATTGCCAGACCAAGGTTCCCAAATTCCGGTAAAAAAGCTCTGCCGGAGAAATGAAATTCCATTACTTCCAAATTTTTTCCTTGCAAATAAGTCTTGATTTCAGCGGAGAGTGGAAGAGCTTCAGGCTTTTGGCAGTTTGCTATGATGAGAATGGGTCCGAGTACCGGTTCTGATTCCATTTCCCTACTATAATGACAGTACCAGGCTGTGTAAAGATTTATCTAGTGCATCAAACCTTGTGGTAAATAAATCCTACACTAAACACTGATGTACTTGGGGATATATCTTGTCATTTTCACCCCTGGATTTCTCCACTGCATGAACCAGGTTTTCTCTTCTGAAT
>SKVS01000015.1 GCA_007129335.1 Spirochaetaceae bacterium | reverse complement strand
TCAAAAGCAGCCAGGGTGTCGCCACCTCGAAGGGGCAGGAAAAAACCAAGGAGGCTTCCTGCTAAAATTCCCAGGGATAAACGGAGCCAAAGTTTCATAGCCGTTTCCTTTTGTGTGGTAATTTTTTTAAGAATCATATACTAAAATGTGCCAATCCGACTACACGGTGATGTATCAGGGCAAACGCATATGGCAATCAAGCCTGGCAACATAGCGCTATGAGGTTGGATAAACTCCTACAACTGAGCACTAGATGGGTCATTTTCCCGAACCACTTTGCCATATGTGTTTGCCCTGTCCGACTACCCGGCGTTAAATGATTATATTGTTGAATATTAAACAGTTTGTGTGAAACTATCTCGAAGTAGACTCTATTTTCAAACCCACAACTCGACACTAGTATTTCGGGGTCAACCTGCATAATCAACAATCGATCCTTGCGTGCAAGGATAGTTGGAGTGAAAACAGACCCCGAAAAACTAGTATTTCGGGGTCAACCTGCATAATCAACAATCGATCCTTACTTGCTAAGGATATTTGGAGCGAAGCTTTCGTGAAGAGGCATGTGCGTCAGTTGACACTCTTTGCTCCAGGATTTGCATTTGTTGCTCCAACATGGTTTCTAAGTCATCGGGAATGACTTGTTCCCCGTTTTTCTCCTCCATTCTCCATATGCCCAATTGTAGGAGTAATGCACGATGCAATGTTTCGTCGGAAATGGTTTCTAACAATTCCATCACAGCCGAGGAGAATTTTGGAAGATCAATAGGACGTTGAATGTTCAGGGATTTGGTTTTGATTGCATGGCGGATATCAGGTGTGTGGTAAAAGAGTTCTAAAAGGGCGTGTTCCGGTGCTGCAATTGCAACAATTTGACCTGGGGCAAGTTCAATAGGGATAGATTTTGTGGAAGAATGGAATTTAGTTTGGAAAAAATGGAACACACCAAAATGATTCTCCAAACGTTCGTGATGATCGGTGGTGATGCTGATTATTTCCTGGGGTGGCGATTTCATGAGGCCCCAATAGTCCAGGGCAGACTGCATGCTAATTATTGAACCTGGATGTAGATACTGGGCAATAAAAAAGGGTTGGGGTTGCTGTGCAGGATTGTTAACACTGTACAGTCCTCTACGGAGTTGGTGGATTTTTTGGGCCCGAACCCAGCGGCCAAGCTGCTGCTGAAATGTATGGGCAGAAGCATAGTGTTCCAGAAGCTCTGGTGCATTTGAGCGGAATAATCCGTGGGAAGGTAGTAATTCTTTAAAATCAAGAAAATCCATTGGTCACCCCATATGTCGAGTTAATGGTTTGAATTCATAGTCTGTTTGATTGTTACCTCACCCCAGTTCTGAAAATGCCCGGGCAATAGGAATGCGCCGCCCGGTACCGAAGGCTCGGGGCGAAACTTTTAAAACCGGCGGGGCCTGGCGGCGTTTGTATTCCGATTTTGCCACCAGGGACAAAACCTTTTGCACCACCTGGGCATCGAAACCCTGGGCCACCAGTTCACCGGAGGTTCGCTGGTACAGGAGGTACTGCTCCAGAATGCTATCCAGCAAATCGTATTCCGGCAGGCTGTCCTGGTCTTTTTGATCGGGCCGCAGCTCCGCAGAGGGAGCCTTGTCGATAATTGCCTGGGGAATGAGGGGGCCGGACTCGTTCAAATACCGGGCCAGGGCATAGACCTGGGTTTTGAACAGATCACCAATGACCGCCAGGCTCCCGGCCATATCGCCGTACAGGGTGCTGTATCCCACTGCCAGCTCGCTCTTGTTTCCCGTGGTAAGGACAAGGGATCCGAATTTGTTGCTGTAGGCCATGAGCAGGGTTCCGCGGATGCGGGCCTGAATGTTTTCCTCTGCCAGGTCGGGTTGGCGGCCGGCGAACTGGGGGGCCAGGACCGATTCGAAACTCCGGTATACCGGCTCAATGCCCAGGGTTTCTACCCGGATTCCCAGATTCTGGGCCAGCTCCACGCTGTCGCTCAGGCTGCCGGGGGAGCTGTACTGGCTGGGCATCATGAATCCTGTGACCTTATCGGGGCCAAGGGCTCGAACCGCCAGGGCAGCCACAACCGCCGAATCAATTCCTCCTGAAAGACCTAAATGAACCTGGGAGAATCCCGACTTAGCCAAATAATCCCGAATGCCCAGGGCCAGGGCGTCGGCTATGTCCCGGTACTCGTGGGAGTTCAGGGAAATGGGATTTGAAACGGTTTTAGTTGGGCTTTCCTGGGTTGAGGGGCCGCTGATGCCTGGGGTATGAGCGGTACTACCGGTGATTTTCGAAGCCGGAAAATCAGGTAAATCAAGTAAATCCGGTAAATCGACAACTTCCAATGACGAAATGAAACCGGGGCTTTGGTGAATCAGGGATCCCCGGGCATCGGTCACCAGGCTGTTGCCGTCGAAAATGAGGTTGTCATTGGCTCCCACGGTGTTCACGTAAACCACGGGAACTCCATTGGAGCGGCCAATGTGCTGCATAAGGTGCAGCCGGGTTTCGGGCTTGCCGGGGTAATAGGGGCTGGCTGAGGGAACGATGAGCACATCGGTGCCCTGATCAATAAGATTTTTAACCGGATCCACCCCGTAACGGACTCCTGCGCTGGCCTCGGTTTCCCACCACATGTCCTCGCAAATGGCAATGCCCAGGCGAATACCCTGAAAATCCACGGGATTCCAGGTGGTAGCAGGGGCAAAGTACCGGGCTTCGTCGAATACATCGTAGGTGGGCAGCAGGGTTTTTGCCTGGCGGTGGATTATTTTGCCCTGGTATATCAGGTTCATGACGTTTTGCAGGCCCTTGCCCGCTGTCTCGGTTGAGACATCCACCGAACCCACAAGGACCCCAATGTCCCGGGGAAGGTTCTTCTGAAGGTTTCGCAAGGCACGAATATTTTGCTGAACAAAGGCAGGTTGTTCCAGCAGGTCCATGGGAGGGTAGCCGCAGAGGCTGAGCTCCGGGGTAATAAGAATGTCCGCGCCGCCTTTCAGGGCCTGCTGAGCCAGGGAAATAAGGGCGCTGGAGTTAGCGGAAAAATCCCCAATGCGGGGATTGGATTGACCAAGGGCAAACTTCATTGGCATACCTCGTAAAATCACTTGCCGGTTTTTCACTGAACCGGTAGACTCGATTGTATCATGAACCAGACCTACCTGATAACAGGCACTCAATCGCCCCTTGGGGACAATCTTATTATGGCCCTGCTGGAAAACAACAACCGGGTCATTCGCATTCTGGATGATTCAGCCACCGACGTGCTCAGCACCCAGGGAACAAGAATCCAGGGAGTAAGTACCACCGGGGAAACCGGCGCCACAGGATCCAGGATCCCGGGAACCGGAATATCTGGTGCCAAAAATCCCTCTGCTGGAGCAACTGGAGTCCCCGGAAATGGGCCCCATGACGCGGACCCGCTTTTTGGTGATGATGATCAATTGGAACCTGAGGATTATTTGGAGTACACGGTAAATACCCGGGCGGCCCTGGGTGTGCGGGGCGTGCTGTTGGCCATAGAGCAGCAGGACTGGGAAATTGATCATTATATTCACCTGTACCACCCGGATACCCGGGGAAAGACCCTGAATGAAATCGACTCGGTTACCCTGGAGCGGATTCTGGATCAGAACATAAAGGGAGCACTGGTGCCCATACGGGAAATACTGGGGGTTTTTCAGGCCAGGGGCCGGGGAAGCCTGACCCTGACCTGCATCGGCGGGCTGGATACCCTGCTGCCCCCGGTTCACGCGGCAGCTTTCGGGGCCCTGTACGAACTGGGCAAGAGTCTGTTTACCCTGTATCAGAATGAGCAGGTGGTGCTTCGGGGGCACCACTGCCCCATAGACATGTCAGTCGCTGAAGTGGTGCAAACCCTGCTGGAACTCATTCAGACCGATAACCCCAAAACCCGCTACCGGTGGAACCGGGGAGGGGCAAAACAGGGGCTGTTTGGAATGAGGAAGTAGCAAAAAAAACTGCCTTGCAGAACCGGAGCCGGTGCTGCAAAACAGATTTTTAAGAAACAGGCGAGTCGGAGTATTAGAAGATCAGGCTCATTTCGAAGGACATGGTCACAAAGGGTTCTCTTGCCTGGTCTTTGGGGAGTGGGAAGGTTGGCGGGTCGAATAATGCATCAGCTGGAAACTCAAAAGATGCCTGAAGATCCACCAGGAAGAATTTTGCCTGGAAACCGGAGGTAAATACCCCATTCCGCAAATTTATGCCCGAAGTTACATTTGCAAGACTTCCAGGCATGAGCTGTCTATACCCAACTCTCCCATTCCAAACGATGAAGTTAAACAGATCCAATCCGGCTTCTGCCCCAAGGGACAATGATCTTTGGGTCTGACTACCAATGTTTTTGAAGTCAGCAGCCAAGGAGAAGTTAAGAGGAGATTTGCTGTCTGCAGTTTTTATGTTTGAAGGGGTGTAGGCAACGCCTACATTCATGGTTGTGAATAATCCTTGGGAATCCAATCCGTCATCATCCAGAAAAGCCAGGAGATTCGCTGCATAAAACCCTGCATTCCAATGGCCCAGGGCTACTAATCCTCCAACTCCCAGTTCAAACCGGGTAATTTGGGCCTCGTCGCTTCCCCCTGCAAAAATGTTTTCTACCAGAGTCGGAGGAGGACCATCGTAAAAATCCTGTACTGTGTACTGGAGAATATCGGTTCTCCGGGAAAATAAACGGGCATTTGCACCAATGCCGAGGGGTCCCAGGCGAATCCCCAGACCACCAATAAGCCCTCCATCCCTGTTCACGTGAACCGCAACGGGAACATTTTCGGGATTGTTGTTATCGAAATTCCCGGGAACCACATCGATTGCAATGTTCGATATATTTCCTATTGCCCAATTTCTTCCGGTGTACAGAACACGGGGTAAAAGCCCTACAT
>SKVS01000104.1 GCA_007129335.1 Spirochaetaceae bacterium | reverse complement strand
AGAGAAGGTTTTTTCCCAAACAGGTCTGACAATTTCGGTAGGTATTGGAACCAGTAAGTTTATTGCTAAAATTGCTTCGGGTATGAAGAAACCCAATGGCTTAACCCTTGTAGCACCAGGAGAAGAGGAAACATTTATAGAATCCCTTTCAATGGATCAACTGTGGGGTGTTGGTAAGAAAACCCAGGACAAACTTCACCACCTCTCCATTTATTCCGTGGGTCATCTGAAATCCATTCCCTTACCTGCTTTACAAAATATGTTTGGGTCAGCATCAGGCCACTATCTGTATCAGGTTTCCCGGGGAATTGATCCAGGAATCTATACGGGAAAAACCAAATCCCACAGCATAAGTAATGAAACCACCTTTAACCGTGACATTGCGGATCCAGAGGTTATCAGGCATAGCCTCTTTGAACTCTGTCACACCGTGGTATTTCGCCTGCTGGAAGAGCAAAAACAATCCAATGTCGTGTTTATTAAACTTCGCTACAGCGACTTTACTACTACTACCGCCCAAACAAACCTGATAGAACCGGTCAAGTCTGTAGAACAAGCTTATCAAGCTGCAACAGAGCTCCTTTTCAAACGATGGAATGGAAAGAATCCTATCCGACTCCTGGGTATTGGGTTTTCCCAGGTTTCCCCCCGAGAATCCATTTCTCAGGGAGACCTTTTTGGTATTGACCAAATTGAACAAAAAAGAAAACGGGTTGAACAGGCAGTTTTGGGTATACGGAATAAATATTCGAAATCAATCATACACAAGGGAAGTCTTCTCGACCCGGATAAAAATAACTCAGCACCAAAAGCACCTAGGAAAAAGGATCATCCAAATCAAAATCGGGAATAAATGGCTCAATCAAAGTTCCCAGGGTTTCCAGCAAATGACAATCTTCAGGCTCAAGGGTGCCTACCATCTCAAGCTGCCCTAAAACCTTACCTGCCCTTTTCAGAAAAACAGAAACAACCCGGCAGTCGTGTAAATCCGAAGAATCTCCATCCCTCTGGGTAAACCACAGGTTCAGATCCTGGGGATCATCCAGGTAGCGAGCCAATGAGCCATCGGGAAAACCCTCCTGCAGGGGAAATCGGACAGGTTTCCTCGGAGGTCCAAAAAAGGGGCCGAGTAAATATTCCTTCCTTGAGTGGGTAATAAGATACAAACCAATCCAGCGGATCCGGGAGTCTTCCCTTCCCATTTGGTCAAAACAACGCTCTATTCTCGTAAGGGGATCTAGACGAGTATCTTCAATTATTGCCCTGAGAATCCTTATCATACTTTCCACCTTTTGTTTAATTAGCTAATATGACCTCATGATACGCATAAACCCACATTATACTAAGCTTCAATCATCGTACCTTTTTTCCACAATAGGAAAGAAGGTTCAGGATTTTCAATCGGCAAATCCCGACAAAACCATTATTCGACTGGGAATTGGAGACGTAACCAGAGCCTTAAGCCCCTCGGTAATCCAGGCCTTTCATAAGGGCGTTGAAGAATTATCCCAGGATACTACATTCAGGGGATACGGACCTGAACAAGGGTATGATTTCCTCCGTGAGGCTATAGCTAAAATAGATTATCAGGATAAGGGCTGCCAGATCAATCCAGATGAGATTTTTGTCAGTGACGGAGCTAAATGCGACACCGGCAATTTTCAGGAACTGTTTGCCCAGGATGTCAGCATAGGAGTACCCGACCCGGTTTACCCTGTTTATGTAGATACCAATGTCATGGCTGGACGAACAGGCGCTTTCATGAATGGCAGGTACGAAGGTCTGGTTTATCTTGAATCGACAAAAAATAACAACTTCGTACCCTCCCCTCCCTCTGCTGCCCTGGATCTGGTTTACCTGTGTTTTCCCAACAATCCTACTGGTGCAGTAGCCACACGGGAACAATTAACCGAATGGGTCGAATACGCCAGGCGCAACCGGTCGCTCATTCTCTTTGATGCAGCATACGTTGAGTTTATTACCGATCCTGCCATTCCCCGGTCAATATTTGAGATTCCCGGCAGCAAAGAGGTAGCAGTGGAATTCCGCAGCTTTTCAAAAACCGCAGGATTTACCGGTACAAGAGCAGCCTATACGGTTATTCCAAAGGAATGCATGGCATGGGATGATTCCGGGAAGGATTATTCAATTCATAGCCTCTGGAACCGGAGACAGACTACCAAGTTTAACGGTGTCAGTTATCCTGTTCAAAGAGCAGCTGCCCAGGTTTACACTCCCCAGGGACAAAGGGAAATACAGGAGCTGGCAGCTTACTACCTGGGTAATGCCAAACTCATACGGGAAACTATGATTGACCTGGGCTTTCCCTGCACCGGAGGAATCAACAGCCCGTATATCTGGGTTGAAACGGGCACCAATAGCTGGGAATTCTTTGACACCCTGCTGGAAAAAACCGCGGTGGTTACCACTCCTGGAGCAGGTTTCGGCACCTGTGGGGAGGGGTATATTCGGATCTCCGCCTTCAACCATCGGGAAAAGGTAATCCAGGCTCTCGAACGAATTTCCCAAAGCATGCAAACTTAGGAGGCCAACTTGAAGTATTCCCCCCTGGCATTAAAGGTGAATTCCATTCTTATAATCGGGCTGGTGATTGGAATAGGAACTATTACTTTTTTCCTTTCCACCACCTTGATCCAGACTGTGGATGAACTTTCCCGGGTGGATATGATACGCCAGGGGGATACCATTTATGCTGCTATTGAAAGTCTTATGCTTCCCGGAGAAGCACCCCTTGCCCAGGGCTTTTTTGAACGATTAGCAGCATTAGATTCGGAGCAACGGCTAATGCTGTATAGAACCGATGGAATTCAGGCTTTTCAGGATAATACCACCCTATTCGAGGTAAACCAGAATCTGGGCAGGGTTGCATTTCAACCCAGAGAGCATTACCCAGTTCCCCTCAGAGCCGACACCCTTTCTCCGGAGTTCCAGCAAGCCTCGGGAGCCCAGGGTATTCCCAGAGATATTTTTCAGCGCATATCCCACGAGGGGCAGGTTGAATACCGCATACTACGGCCGCTGATTAATCTTCCCAAGTGCATTGTCTGTCACGGATCTGACCATACGGTAAGGGGAGTTCTGGAAATAACCAGCGACATTTCTTCTCTTGTGCAAATCCAGCAACAAGCAATTTTATGGGCATCCGGTGGTTTTTTTACTCTGGTACTCTTTACCGGATGGGGTCTAGGTAAATCCATATCCCTGTTAATTCTCAAACCGTTACAACTAATTGGTAAGGTTTGCGATCAGGTTGCCCTGGGTAACCTGGACCAACGTTCTGGAGTACTTCAGAAGGATGAGATTGGTGTCCTTTCAGAACGGGTTAATACCATGATCGAGGGCCTGGTTGAACGGTTTAAACTAACCCAGTATGTTTCAGGTTCTACCATAAAATCCTTACAAGGCTCAGAAGAGGGCAGACGGGTTAACATGACCCTGTTCTTTTCGGATATTCGGGGTTTTACCAAGTATACGGAAAAGCAGGAACCGGAACACACGGTCTCCCAACTTAATGCTATACTGGATCTTCAAACCCGCATTATCCATTCCTGGAACGGAGATATTGATAAATACGTGGGAGATGAAATTTTCGCACTCTTTGAAGGCTCTCAAGGTCCAGCCAATGCATTAAGAGCGGGGATAGAAATACAAAAGGCATTGGCAACCAAGATGGGCCAATTTGATGGTTTACACCTGGGTATTGGAATTCATGTTGCTCAGGTAATCCTAGGCCGCATAGGAAGCGAAACCAGGGGTGATTTTACCGTTATTGGAGACGGAGTGAACATTGCATCGAGACTTTGCTCCTCTGCCAAAGAACAAACCATTATACTGAGCAAAGAGGTATTCGACCAATTGAATGACCTTTTTTCACCAGAAAAAATTCAGAAAAATGAGAGTCAAGCTGAAGAGGATGCTGACTGGAAAGCAAAGATTAGAGCCCACATCTCCGGCCCTTACCGGCTGACTGTTAAGGGGAAAACCGAGGCATTACGGGTTTTTAAATGGGAAGAGGGAGAAAAAATCTGATGGGACGGTTAAAGGAACGGTTCAAGAGACTAGTAAAAAGACTTTTTATGCCAGCATCCTCGGAAGAAAAACAGAGGATTTCCAAAATCTCAGCTGCCCATGCCACAGGCCCTGGTTTCTCACCACGCGTCCTGTTTGCAGGAATAATCATTGCTCTTACCTTACCCCTGGGAATAATGTCCTGTACTCAAACCTCAGAAAAACCTACCATACCTCGGGATTACCAAACCTGGGAACAAAGCATTGATCGGGTACTGAACCAGCCGATACCAGGACATGGTGATGGATTGCGGAAAATATACTACAATACCCTTGCTGGACAGTACACGGAAAACCCGAGTACCGGAGCAATACTGTTCCCTGAAGGAGCAATGTTCGTCAAGGAAACCTATGCAAACGAAAACCCGGGACCTTCAGACCAGCCGGTAATGCTTACAGCAATGGTAAAAAACTCATCGAGCCCCTATCAGCGAGGCAGCTGGGTCTGGATCATGAAACAGGTAAGCGGTGGCGTTGAAACAATCCTTAATGAGGAATTCTGTTTTACCTGCCATAATGGTGCAAATGAGCCCTTCCCCTTCCCTCCGGGTAATTCCCAGGGAAGGTTTCAGGATTTTGTTTTCTACATACCAAAACCGAATTTGTAAATTATAACTTATTTTATAGAAAAAAGTTATAAATAACCCCGGCATTTCGCAAGGACCATTTTTTACTAATGCAAAAAAGTGTCAAGGAATTTGAAATTTCCTCAAGCAAATAGAGTAAGGAGCACTGAATGTACAGATATGGGAAACCCGTTAGGGAGTTTGCAAAGGCCTTTGCTTTGCTCATGTTTCTTCTGGCCAGCGGATTCATTTTTGCACAGGAAGAATCTTTTTCAATT
>SKVS01000351.1 GCA_007129335.1 Spirochaetaceae bacterium | reverse complement strand
TTATGTGAGAATCCGTTTGTTCTATGTACTCTTCAAGAGATAGCAGGAGGTGCAACATGGCTATGACAGCATTGGTCTCCCTTCCGGACATGGCTGCATGTCGTCGATACCCCATTGTAGTAATTTGAAATTCCAAATACCCGTAATGCTCAAGACAGGGTATCAAACCAGTGGGTTCTGCCACTATGGCCGAATCAAAACTAAATTCAGATAATAATGCAGCTGTACCGTCGCCGGTTTCCTCTTCTCCCACCACAAGTGCCAGCATGATGTCCGACGGGAGCTTACCGGTTTCACCCAGAACAATCAGTGTTTCAATGAACGCAGCACATCCCCCCTTCATGTCAGCAGAACCAAGGCCATACAACAATCCATCATCTCCCTCAACAAGTTCTTGTTGCTCAATATCAAAAGATGGAACCGTATCAATGTGCCCGAGTAACAAGAGGGAATAAGAACTAATGTTACTGCTATTTGGCATCGTCACCAAAATATTATACCGGTCTTCCTCAACGGTTTGCCGGATTATTGAGCAACCGAATCTTCCCAGTTGTTCGTTCAAATATTCATACAGATAATCGGCAAGGGTTTCTTCCTTACCCGATGGGCTGTAAATATTGATCATGTCTTTAAACAATGAATAAAGTCTTTTTTGATTAATGTCTGGATTGTCGATTATCATTACCTCGTTATTTTCGCTTTCCAATGCGTCTTTGTCGCTTTCGGGGAAAAGTGTACGTTAAATAAACATGTTCAACAGGATTGGTAAAGCCCTGTCTTTTAAAAAAGGAGAGGGCTTCATCATTATCTGCCTGGGTATCTACCAGCAACATTCTAACCCCCTGTTCAGCCATTAACTCCTTAAATCTTTCAAATAAGCGGGATGCAACCCTTTTTCGGGCAAAGTCTGGTTCTACACCCAGCCATACAAGATGCCCATAGCTCCAGGCAGATCGTGGCTTTTCAATTACCGATCCTATAAGGAATCCAGCCAATTGCCCGTCATAATCAGCAACCAGGAAATTATCCGGTTCCTGGTTGAACTGACTGGTAATTTCATACTCGTTCCATGTTCGGTATAAATTTGAGTATTCATGGGAAGTAAACAGACGGTTACCAAGATGGTAAACCGGAGCTAAATCATCAATTTCTGCTGTTCGAATATCGAGTTCAATTTTTTCTGGTTTTGCAGCCATTCTTCTCCTACCTCCTCTTACTATAACCCGGCCACGGGGAGAACAACAACCAGCTGTTTTGCCGAGGCAAACCCATATGCCAATCAGACCTGATACAATAGGGCAATTTATTTGGTTAACCCCCACCAACTGAACCCTGAATAGATCATTTCCCCGAACCACATTGCCATATGGGTTTACCCTTGCTGTTTTGAATAAACCCATATCCCCCGTTATCCCGGTATGATATACTGAGACCACCATGTTCTTGAACCTTTTACCAAATTTCCTGCCCCTTCTCTTGTTGCTGATCTTGGGTTACCTGTTCAAAATTTTCCATTTCTTAAACGGAGAAACAATCAACCAGATCAAAAAAATCATTGTGACCATTACCCTTCCCTGTTTACTCTTTCTTGCATTCTTTTCCTTGAACATTACTCCCGAAGGTTTACTTCTAGGGCTGGTTATTTTTTCCCTGTGCGCCACCATGTTATTTATTGGGAAAATAATTTCCCGCCAGATTACTCCAAAAAGAATTACCCTGCCTTTTCTTTTTTGTGGATTTGAAGCTGGAATGTTGGGATACGCTCTTTATCTGTCTCTTTTTGGTCAAGAAAATCTGCCTATTTTCGCTGCAGTTGATCTGGGACAAGTTTTATTTGTTTTCCTGATACTCGTTCCCCTCCTTAAAAAGATATCTGGACAGACGGTTAGCGGAAGAGAAACCCTTCTGAATGCCATTTCATCACCTGTCCTTCTGTCCATTATTGCCGGGTTGATTCTTGGAGGGGTCGCCAGGTTCAGTGGAAGTACCATATTTTCCCAAGGATATCTTTGGGCTTTTGTAGAATCTCTTAACCGCACCATACAAACCCTGGGAAACCTTACTCCACCCCTTGTGGCTATTACCGTTGGTTATGGATTGCAAATTAATGGAAAACAGGTTCTTAGTGCAGTTGTTCTTTCCATAACCCGGCTTATTATGAACAGTCTCCTGGCATGGACAGTTTCCTGGCTAATATCCTTTGGACCAATAAATCTGAGTGCTGAGTATATTCCTGCCATTTGGGTCCTGTTTCTCCTACCACCGCCCTATGTAATTCCAGCTTTTCTCCCTGCAGAAGCGAATGAGGAAGAATCCTTTATATCCACCACACTCTCGGTTCACACCCTTCTTTCAATTTTCCTGATACCTCTGGTCTTTGTTTTTCTTTCCTAAGAAAGTCAAACATGAGTCCCCTGAAAAAAGGGAGTAGCGTAACAATGCTGCCCCAATGGAGCTTAATACACAGGTTGGACACTCTATATGGGACAATTTGTGCCGCATTGGGAACTTTGCGTACCTGTATTCAGGAGACTCAATCATTCTTTCCAAACGGCAGATAGCCGATACCCTTTTCTTCCACGAAAAGTTTGATTATTTTTTTCCTATGGACACTACTATTTCAAAAAATAAGGCCCAGGCAACCGCCTTGGGTGCATTAATTGGTGATGCTCTGGCAATGCCAGCTCACTGGTACTACAATACCAAAGCACTCCGGGAACAGTTCGGCAGAATAACCACATACATGAACCCACCAGAGAATCATCCGGACAGTATCCTATGGCGAAGCGAATACCCCCTGACCGATCAAGAATTCGATATTTTGGGAGATCAAAGACGCTTCTGGGGAAAAAACCATGTACACTACCATCAGTTTTTGCAAGCAGGGGAAAATACCTTAACGGGAAAACTTCTCGGTAAGCTCATAGAACAGGTTACCGAACGAAAAGATTATGACCCGGAATGCTGGATTCAAACCTACCTTCAAATTCTCCGGAATCCCGGTGAACATAGGGATACTTATGTAGAAGAGTGTCATAGGGGTTTTTTCATGAATCTGGCAAGGGGCAAGAATGTGAAAAGCTGTGCAATTCAGGAGAAGCACATCGGCGGAATGGTTCCTGTTTTACCCCTGTATGCTGTCCTCCGACACGAGGGACAAGACCATCAATCGGCCTCACAAAGGGTTCTCGACCATGTCTCCCTAACCCATGGGGGCCCGGCTATCGAGAAAGCCGGACAAACTTTGCTCACCATTGCTGAAGAACTATGGGATGGGGCTGATCTTGCAGACACTTTAACCAACCATTTTCAGAAACAAGACTTAGCCTACCTGCAAGGGCCCTTAGTTCGTTTGTCTAAACTGTCCCCTGAAAATGTATTTGGAAGGCATTTCAGTACAGCCTGCTATTTGGATCATGCCTTGCCAGGAGTTGCCTATCTTGCTCTTCGCTATGCTGACAATCCTGAAACAGGTCTTATTGAAAATACTATGGCTGGGGGTGACAATTGCGGCAGAGGAGCGGTGCTGGGAGCTCTGTTTGGATTGGCTCAGGGTTTGCAAGCCTTTCCCACAAGGTGGGTAGACGGTTTACTCTGGAAATCCCCTTGGTAAAGATCGACAATACGAGTTTTCCCTAACACAAGAGAAGCTCAAATAAGAAAATGCTGCGCCTTTAGTCCTTGCGCGTGAGTTTTCGAAATAACCGTGCTTTTTCAAAACGTTGTTCTTTCCCCGAAAGGATTCGTGAAATATTTTTTCGATGCAAATAAACTACCAGAACCCCAAGGGCAAGACTAAAGCCCCAAAGCACCAGGCTTTCTCCGTCACCAGACCGTATTCCTGCCAAACCACCATCAAAAAAAAGCACTCCAAGGGGCAAGGCAAGAGCAGCTAAAATGCTGGCAACCGAGACTATTCCAGTAGTAAACAACCCGAGAAGCCACACAACTAATGAACCTAAAAAGGCCCCAGGAAACAATCCCAAAACCATTCCCCCTCCGGTCGCAACCCCCTTGCCTCCCCGGAATCCCGCAAAAACCGGAAAAGCATGGCCAAGCACAGCAGCCAGTCCGCAGACTACCAATAAAACGGGCATTTCGCCCGCAGCGGACAAGGTCGCAGGAAGAAATACAGCCAGCCAGCCCTTGAGTAAGTCTACTAATCCTACTCCTACACCCCATTTCGGCCCCAGAACCCTCAGGGTATTGGTTGCCCCGGCATTGCCGCTACCGTGTTCCCGAATATCAATTCCTCTTGCCAGTTTTCCTGCAAGAATGCTTGTTGGGAAGGATCCCAAAACATAGGCAAGAACAATCCAGAGTAACAATATAACATTCATGAGCATCTCCTTCGGATTTTCGGTTTACCCAGGGCAAACCCGGGGCAATGATAGTTGGTAAGAGACTATAGATTCAAAGCAATAACTCGACATGTAGAGTTATTGCTTTGAATCTATAGTCATAATCGACCTAATTCTCCTGGGCTTACTAATTTTACACTTACAATATTCGCCCTGTGTTTGCCCTGTCGGTTCACAACCCGGGTGTACAAACTTCCCGATGGGGTATACAATCCTGAACAGCATTCAATATTTATGGAAATCTCTATAGTTTTACCATAGAAGGGGGCTTAATGAATACCTTATCAGGTCAACAACTGTATTTCGCGTTTGTAGAAGGCAGCAGGCAAGTAATTTCCCAACGGGAAGAACTGAATAGACTGAACGTTTTCCCTGTTCCCGATGGTGATACCGGTTCGAACCTGGCCTTCACCCTCCAAAGTATTGTTGAGAAAGCCCAAATCCATCAGGAAGCGGGAGTTACCTTGAAAAGTATGGCACAGGCAGCCCTGAGCGGTGCCCGGGGCAACTCCGGAATTCTGTTTGCCCAATTTGTCAACGGACTGGCTGAAACCATAGGAGAAGCGAAGCATCTTACTATAGAACGATTCAGCAACGGCGTCAGTTCT
>SKVS01000237.1 GCA_007129335.1 Spirochaetaceae bacterium | reverse complement strand
TATACCAGATCAGGTGAAACGGCTGATTCAACGTTCCGGATTATTTCGATGAGTTCGGGGGTGTCTTTTTTCTGAAGACGCAGATGGGTAAGAACCAGGGCAATTTCAACCTTGGTACAATAACGGACAGAGGCGGTTTCGCTGAGATACCGGGAAAGGTGTTCGAAAAGCTGTTTATTCGATTGGTAGTAGCGATGATCCAGGGGTGAGATATTGTCAAAAATTCTTCGTGTTTCCATGCGGTATAGTGCCAAAAACCTTGGGTCTTTGTCAAACCGCCATGGTTAACAACAGAGCAAAATTTCAATTCTCTATTCAGACCTTAAAGAGTGTACAGAAGCTTGTGAAAACCCCCACGGGTGGTTGTCCAGAAGGTTACCCCCACTGTATCTGGGGTCGTTCAACTGTCTTTCACAAGCTTCTGTACACTCTACATACCTTACGGTGGAAATAATCTGAACTTTCGGTCATACTACCTGCCAGTATGAAAACCAAGCTTCCAAAAACCCAACGGGTTGCAATGTACATGAAATCAATGTTGTACAAAAGCTCCCTGCTGATCCCCGTTGTTTTTTTAGTCATAACACTCTCTTGTAACACCCAGGTTCAGGATTATGTTTTCCCCCAGGCCCGATCGGGCATTTTTCCAACCAGTAGTGCTGATTTCCCGTTGTTTGGAACGGATCTGGATGAAGACCAACGGGGTCAGGCAGTCATTCTGAATCAACCGAAGGTCAGCCTTCCAGCAAACCTCATTGCCCACCAGACCATCGATATAAACCTAGACGGTGATGAGGTGGATGAACAAATCATAATTGTAAAACAACGGGATGATCCGGAAGATCTGGTACGGATTGTGGTGGTTGATTATGACATGGTGCGCAATAGTTACTTCATCAGCTGGGTCGGATCTACCCGCTCTACGAACCTGCGGGCCCTCACGGTTTACGCCGATGATGTAACGGGGAATCAATTACCCGAGATACTGGTTTTCGGACTCAATAGCCGGGGAGAACAGACCCTGGACATATTTCAGTGGAATACCCAGAGTTCGGTGTACGGTATTCAATACCAATCCATTCTTTCGGTACAAAGCGATGTGGGAATCGAAGTAATAAATCAAAGATTTCCCAACCAGAGTAAACCGGTTGTAGTCATTAACCGGGATCTTGGTTCGGAAAATGTGCTGGACACCATTCGTACAACCTATATGTGGAGAGGTGTGGAGAATCGTTTCGTCTTGAGCGATTCGGTTTCGGTTTCGGGAGCAAGCATTGCCCAGTCCCAACTGGCTGATTTATACGGGGCCAGTGAAACGGTGTTCATGAATTTTCTCAGGGGTCCCTGGTATCTTGATGAGCCTGGAGCAGACCCCCAGGATCCCCGAAACTTAAAACTCCTGTTCATTGCTCCCGAACAAAATGGCATAGCCCTGTATAGACCGGGCAGGCTCCTTTCGTTCTACTGGGTATCCCTAACGAAGGCAGTCTACGGTGGAAGGGTACGTATTGATATGCGGAATGAAATCATTCCAAGTATTCAAGCGGTTGGAACAATTACCCTTCAAACCCTGGATTCCCTTGGGTTGAACATAACAAGCTCAGATTCCTGGTCATTTCTCCCGAACGATTGGAACGGACTGTACCGGAGACTACCCGCTGCCAGTCAGGATCAGCTGGTTCAACAAAGAAATCAGCAAATACACCTGAACAGCCAGCAACTCAGTGGTTTGTATCAGGCTGCTGATGGGTCGGAAATCTTTTTTTCCAATCCACACCTGACCCTCCGTACCCAGGGAATGGAAGAAAATGGCGGTTTTGCGGTTTTCAGGTACCAGGATGAAGATATTTTACAAATAACCTTCTTAAATCCCAACGGTACAATATCCCGATCCATGGACTTCCTCCTGCAATACGAAGAAGAGGAACAGGAAGACTCCATCAAGCGAACCATTACCCTGGAACCCATCGCTCTGCTCACCAGTGGATTCACTCCATTGGGTGGAGGAAGATTGCAATTTGAACAAAGACAGGTCATCCAATAGGGAAACGGTCGTCCCAAAACCGTAAAAGCTTCAGGAATCCTGGTAATACCTGGATTCTTATTGGCCGACAAAGAACCCTTCTATACCCGCTTCCCTTAGTTCAAGTTGTAGAATTGTGGGATCCCTGTCCTTAATCGGCACAAGAATTCTGATTCCCCCCTCCTGGGACTGGAGCAGCACTTCAAAACCCCTGGATTCAGCAAACTCCTTCATCCTCATAGCGTTTGCCTCCTGGGTGAAGCTGCCGATCTGAACAAAATTCCTCCCTTCCCGAGGGGATATTGGGTCTTCGGTACGCAGGAGGGAGCCTTCACTGGGTGTGCCGATCAGAGACAGGGCAGGTCCTTCAGAAGCCTGAGAATCTGGCTCGTCCGGGTTCTCCAAAGGTACAAAGGGAGTAACACCTAAGTGGAAATCGTAACTCCCAAACAGGAGTTCCCCAGGACTGGGAAAGGGTTGAACAGCCACCCCTGAGACTGGGGTCTCCCCTCGGAAAGAAGAAAGCATGCCATAGTACAAGGTACCGGAATACTTTCGTTCCATAAGGTCCCATGCCCGTTGCTCATTGGTTTGCAGAGTCAAATCCCGGGAAATTCGGGCGAACAGGAGGAGCGCAGGCCCACCATATGGAGGAAGAACCCCGTCCATGAGGGGTTGAATAAATCGTTGGGTCAATAATACTCTGGATTGATCGATCCTGCCCTCGAAATAGAGAACCCTGGCTAATAATAACGCGGCAAAATGAATTTCCCCACTGTCCTGGAGCAGGGGAATTTGCTGGGACAGCCAGGTCCGGGCTGAATGATAGTCGCCCAGGTGAATTTGATATTCTGGAATGCGAAGAAACAACCTGCCTGGGGTTAATCCCCGGTAATTTCCTTGAACCAGGGAATCAAAATTCTTCCTCTGCGTTGATTCGGCAGGCAAATCGATATACCAGATCCGCAGCTGTTCCAGCAGAGAAAGGGCCGGACCGTAGTTCTGAGATAATTCCAGGAGATTCCATGCACGCAGGACGGATGGAAAGTAATCGGTTGCATCCAGATACTGCCGAAGAGACTGAGCCAGATCTAAGGAGGTACTCAGGGCAAGGCCTGGATTATATAACCTGCTGTTCAGTAATTCATGGGGTAATGGTGCCTGGTCAGAGGACTGGGCCCAAAATCCTACTGGGAGAAACAGAAAACCAAGAACGAGAACGAGAAAGAGAAAAAGTTTACCCCAAAAGGTCTTGTTTCGGCTTTTCTCCTGGAGGCCGAAATCCGGAATGATAAACCGGGACAAAATTCTCTTTTTTTTGATACTAGGGTGTATAATTCTGTTCATCCCCATGATATTGGACTCCTTGTTCAGAAAGTTCCGCAGAACCTTCCTTAGATTTTCGTCCAATCTTTTTTTGAGCTTTACCCAAGAGTGAACCAGAGTCCTCGGTTCCACCAAGCTTCTTCGGCTTTGCCCTGAAAATGGTAAAGGGAATAGTAAAAAAAGCTCCGGCCAGGAAGGCAACACTGAGACTGAGAAAAATGGGAACCCTGTCCAGCACAACAAATCCGAAGGAAATGACCGAAGCATTCTCCAGATTGAATCCGGTGAACGCAATAAACAGGCCGAAAATTATAAGAATGAGTATCAGTTTCCAAGGCATAGAATTCCCCCTTCCTGGATTAATGACGAAAGCTTCTCTGTCCAGTATACATCATGGTGACTTTTTTTTCGTTACAAGCTTGAATTGTTTCAAAATCTCTCAGACTTCCGCCGGGTTGAAGAATTCCCCCAATCGATTCCCCCAAGCCCACTTCTGCTCCATCCCTGAAGGGAAAAAAGGCGTCGCTAACCATAATGCTGCCTGTCAGTCCTCCCTTGGCTTCATCGGTCCTGCGCAGAATATCCTCCCTGATAGATTCATTTTCCAGCAGGTTAAAGGGTGTTCGGTGTTCCAGCCAGGCCAACCGGTCGGCGTAATTTCTATAGGCCTTATCCCGGGCAATCTGGGCAACCCCTACCCGATCCTGTTCACCTGTGCCGATACCTATGGTTACCCCATCCTTCACATAGAGTACAGAGTTACTCGTTACTCCGGCTTCAACCATCCAGCCGAAATACATATCATTCAGTTGTTCAGGGGTTGGTTTTGTTTCGATTTCATACTTGACTCCCTTGTACTCCGACACGGCGGGAAGAAAGTCATTGGGAGATTTAGCCTGAGGCACAAATGACCACTGAACTATGATTCCCCCATCGATGAGGGATTTAAAATCTACAACCTGCTCGACCCCAAAGGAAGCAAGCTTGTCAATATTTCTTACCTGCATTATTCGCAGGTTCTTTTTTTGGGTAAGAATGTCCAGAGCACCAGGTTCAAAATCTACTGCTGCCACAACTTCTGAGTAACTGTCTCCAATGAGTTCCGCTGTCTCTTTATCAATTGGCCGGTTGCACACCACTGCACCGCCAAATGCTGCGATTCTATCGGCCAAATAGGCTCTTTCGTAACTCTGAGCCAATGTGGAACCCAGAGCAACCCCACAGGGATTATTATGTTTTACAATAACCGTAGCCGGAGAGTCGGTTAAATAGCGGAGTATGTTCAGCCCGGCATCCACATCGGTAATGTTTATTTTTCCAGGATGTTTACCCGACTGCAGGAGTTCCATATTACTGGCTAGCCAACGGCCTGGTTGAATAAGCCGAACATCCCCTAGAACAAGATTACCGTTTACCAACCGGTACAAGGCTGCTTTCTGTTCGGGATTCTCTCCGTACCGCAACCCTTGCATATCCCCATCAATATTCCACTGAACCTTTTCGTAGCGCAGGGTTTGACGATCCTGTTCGTTTGTAAAAAGGGATATTTCCATGAAAGAAGGAAATTCATCCTGGTTTATTGTGCGATAAGCGCTCTGTAATGTCTTTGCCATGTGGTTATCC
>SKVS01000262.1 GCA_007129335.1 Spirochaetaceae bacterium | reverse complement strand
TTCCTTGATTTTTACCGAAGAAGCGGACTGGGGCTCCTGGGGGCCTTGAAATTATTCAAACAAGTGAGACACTGGGTAGTAACCCACGGTTTTCGCTATACCAGCGATGCTCGCAGGCTTGTAGAACTTTGGGATGAGGATGGTTTGCCAGAATGATCCATAAATCTCAGGAGATATTTCCCGGGGAACTCGGGAAGGTAGGTGTTGCTCTTCAGGCAAGACTGGGATCTGGTAGACTACCAGGAAAGATCCTGAAAAAACTCGGGGGTGCTACAGTTCTGGAACAGTGCCTGATTCGTCTACGCCTGGTTCCCGCTCATATTCACCTGGTACTGACCGACCATGCCAGCTATGACATGCTCATGCCTGTAGCCCGGAACTATAGCTTCCTGTGTGAAGCTGGAGACGGGGAGAATGTGCTAAGCCGGTATACCCGTGCGGCAAAAAAACATAATATCCAAACCATTATCCGGGCCACAGCAGATAACCCCCTGGTTTTCACCCAGACCCTTGCCTACCAGGCTCAGCAGTTTGTCCAGGAACGGGGGGATTATGGAATTCTAACAGGACTTCCCTACGGGAGCGGGGTGGAGATAGTATCGGCCCAAGGACTGTTCAGGGCTGAAGAACGTACCACAAGGGACTACGATCGGGAACATGTATGTCCCTATTTGTATGAACACCCTGAAGAATTTACCCTTGTCCGGGTTCCGGCTCCCCGGGAATTTCAGGGCGGGAAGTACAGGATTACTCTTGATACCCAGGCCGATTATGAGCAGCTGACCGCACTCTTTACCCGGTTCTGTTTTATTCCTGGAGATGATTACCATACTATGAGGATACTTCATGAAGCCTATAGCTAAACAAGTCATACTCCTGCCGGAATACCACAGAGGATACGGTACAGGACACGTGTTTCGAGCATTCAGCCTGCTTTCATCCCTGAAAGACAGGGATGCCATTGGGGTAACCCTCTGTATTGCTCCAGATCATCCGGTAAAGCAGCTTTTTCCCGAACACGAAGATCATTGTAAAGATCCCGAGACCTTGTTTAATCTCCTGGATGATTATGTTACCCACCAAGAGATTCTTTTCGTCCTGGATAAACCCCATATTGCTCCAGATCAGGTGCATAACCTATTCCGATATGGAAAGGTACTGGGAATAGATCCCGGGGGAGGCGGGCGTAAACATCTCAGTTATATTATCGATACCCTGCCCAACCTCTATCCTGACACGAATTATTCCAATCCATGGGTTCTGCCTCTGCCAGAACTACCCGATCTTGGAAAAACCGTTCCAAAAGATCCCCATGTTCTCATTTCCCTGGGGGGAGAAGACGGGGCGGGTATTACGAAAAAGCTCCTCCTGGATAAGACCTTTCGAAATTGGCTTGGTAAATCACGGGTCGAT
Source organism: Spirochaetaceae bacterium (assembly GCA_007129335.1). Taxonomy (GTDB): domain Bacteria; phylum Spirochaetota; class Spirochaetia; order DSM-27196; family Salinispiraceae; genus SKVS01. The sequence goes on along the minus strand of SKVS01000262.1, from coordinate 3,570 downwards.
ATTCTTCTTGGTCCATCGTTTCGGGACAGGTCTTCGGTAACCTCCCTTTCGGGATCCTGGCGGGTTATACCACCAACTCCGAATCTTGCCCAGCGGCTCAAGAATTATGATTTGGTCGTCACTATTTTTGGTTTAACCGCATTTGAGGCATTAGCTTCAGGAGTACCGGTTGTCGTTGTGCATCCAACCAAATATCATAAAAAACTTGCCCGATTGGCTTGCCTTCCTGATTTACATGAAACACGAAAGCAATTTCCAAATGTGAACAAAGCTATCAATGATCTGCACCATCTTGTACTTCAATTCAATCAAGACAGGGATGAGAAGCGGGCAAGTCTTTCCTCCATGATCGAGCAGTTTTCTCTGGCTCCGGGAGGCTACTGTCCACTGTGCGGAACCTATGACGGCAATGTCCTGTTACGCACCCCAGAACGTACCTTTTGTTCCTGCCCTCATTGCGGGGTTGATTTTCAGATTCTCTTTGTTCCCCAGCAGATTCATTATTCCCCGAATTATTTCCTTGAGGACTATAAGAAACAGTACGGCAAAACCTATTTGGAGGATTTCGATGCCATATCTTTAAGGGCAAAAGACCGTGTGACCATAATTCAAGCCTTGCTGCAGAAATCCAGGTTTGCCGAGGCAGCTCCATGGGAATTGCTGGATGTAGGTTGTGCCTATGGCCCTTTCATCTCCCAGGCTTCGAAAATGGGATTTCAGGCTCAGGGAGTAGATATATCCCGGGAGGCAATAGAGTTCGTTAGGGAGCACTTGGGACTGCCTGGATGGGTTGCAGATATTCGGCACATAGATCAAACAATTGAACCATGGAATAGGCAATTCCATGGAATAACCCTTTGGTATGTTATTGAACATTTTGAAGATCTCCGGAAGGTTCTTACTTTATTACAGAATTCAATCCTTCCAGGTGGAGTTCTCGCCTTGTCGACCCCATCGGGCAGGGGAATAACCAGAAAACGAAGGGAAAAAGAGTTTTTCCGTCAAAGTCCCATGGATCATTACAGCATCTGGAACCCCCGGCAGGCTGTAAAGACTCTGAAGAAGTACGGTTTTAAGGTCAAGCATATTCGCTGTTCCAGTTTTCATCCCGATCGCTACCCCTGGCCGTTGAACAAACCCATTTTTCACCCCCTTACTAAGGTATTTCAGCAGATTTTTCTCTTCGGCGATACCATGGAAATCTACGCAGTCAAGATCAACACGAGGAAGGGTTAACATGAGTTCTCCCAAGGAGAGTATTCTCATTTTAGGTGCGGGAACAATGCAAATACCCGCTTTGGTGGAAGCCCGTGCCCTTGGTTATTTGGTCATTGGAGTCGATGGAAATCCCAATGCCCCGGGCAGGCAGGAAGCAGACATATTCTTTCCTATTGATTTGAAAGATACTGCAGGTATTGTTGCTTTGATTAGAGCTCATAAGCTCGAGGACAGAATTGCCGGAGTGTTCACTGCGGGTACAGATTTTTCTCTGTCTGTTGCCCAATTAGCCCAAGCATTAGGGCTACCGGGTAATTCCCTAGAAACAGCCCGCAGGGCTACGGACAAGGGACTTATGCGGGAATGTTTTAACCTGGCGGGAGTGAAATCTCCCGACTTCTTTGTTGTCCATGATGGGCTTCCTCTTGAGGTCCAACTTGCCCGTATGGTCATTTCTGCTCCCCTGGTCATAAAGCCCGTTGACAGCATGGGAGCCAGGGGCGTAGTAAAAATAACCGACACCCAGTACATTCTGCCTGCCATTACCCAGGCTCTCCATTTCTCCCGGTCAGGACAGGTAATAGTGGAACAGTTTATCGATGGCCCGGAATTCAGTATTGATGCCCTGTTCCATGAGGGGGAGCTGCTTTGCTGGGCCATGGCGGTAAGGCATATCCAGTTTCCTCCGGTTTTCATAGAAACTGGCCACTCTTTTCCCCATGGACTCTCCGATGAAGTTGCCGCCTCCCTTTTGGAAGAATTTCTGAAAGGTGTCAAAGCCATTGGTATTGAGAATGGTGCTGCTAAGGGGGATGTTTTTTACTCTTCCCGAGGTCCTGTTATTGGGGAGATTGCAGCCAGGCTTTCGGGAGGTTACATGTCCGGGTGGACCCTTCCTCTTGCTTCGGGAGTGAATATTACCCGAATCGCCCTGGAGATTGCCCTGGGGAAGAAGCCCGTGACCCCATTCCTTCCAACAAAAGCATGGTTTGTGGAAGAAAGGGCGGTTCTGTCCTTTCCCGGTTTTGTGAAGGATATAGTATTTTTTCACCCACCCGAAGAACTTCCCCATTTTCAACATTGGTTTTGCCGGGTACAGCCTGGGGATGAAGTGAGGTTTCCCAGGAACAATGTAGAAAAGGCGGGGAACTACATTTTTGCCGGAGAATCTCAAGAAGAAGTATTGCGCAACACGGGCAGGGCTGTAGCCTGGACATTTATCCGTCTTGATAGCAGCAGGGTCGATGTCTCTCATCCATTGTTCTTTCCTGAAAGGAAAGATATTCCCATTGCCTACGAAAAAAATAGTTCCAAAGGTTCGGATTACCACAATGCTGAGGAATTATCCTGGGATGGGAGAACCTATACCGAGGCTCTTGATGTATTTTCCCGGTTCTATTCGCACCAAAAGGCTGAAGAACACCGAATCCTGGTGAAAATACTCCAGCGTTTCGGTCTCCAGGCTATGGTGTTAGCTGCCGATATCCTGAATAATGAGGAGAAAGATGCTGTACTATCGGAAAAACTTTACGCGATCTATTCGCCAGGGGATCATTCTCCCGTGGTTTAGACCAGGACTTCTCAGTATTATCCTACTCCTGCTTTTCATCCCTTTGGTACCGGGAAGCGCTGAGTCGGTTACAATACAACATTTTGCTTCCCGGCATCAATTAAATCTTTCTTTTAACCCAGTACTCCAGCACCTCATGCTTTTTAACCAATCCAGAATTCTTGTTTTTTCCCCACTGAGTGAAACAGCTATTCTGAATGGGAGTATTCCCATAAGCCTGCCCGGTATCCGTGTTGGTTCAGATGGAGCCGTGATTCTAGCTCCCGAGGCGCAAAACCTTTTGGCCAGTCTCTTGTCTCCTCCAGAAATAGCCCTTACAGGCAGAAGGATCGGGGCAATATTCCTTGACCCTGGACACGGAGGCAGGGATCCTGGAGCAATTGGAAGGCATACCATAGACGGGACAATGCAAACTCTGCAGGAAAAAGATGTAGTTTTGGAAATTGGTTTGCAGATTGCCGATCTTCTAAGGGCAACATTTCCGGAAAAACAGATCCTCCTTTCCCGGGAAACCGATCGATATCTGACCCTGGAAGAGAGGACAACCAAGGCTAATGAAATTCCCTTGAAAGAAAATGAAAGCATTTTATATGTTTCAATTCACGCAAACGCTGCAATTAACAGCATGGCCAGGGGCTTTGAAGTTTGGTATCTGCCTCCTGACTTCCGCAGGCAGCTCATTGGCCCCGGAGACAGGGAGGTTCTGAGTGAATCGGTTATACCGATTCTCAATACCATATTGGAAGAAGAAATAACTGTGGAAAGTATTTTACTGGCTCAAT
>SKVS01000304.1 GCA_007129335.1 Spirochaetaceae bacterium | reverse complement strand
TTTTTTCATTTTCTTTGGCAAAACGGAAATGAGAGCATCAAAAATAGGAGGGAGAATATGAAGGGCAAACCCATATGGCAATGAAAGTTGGGTTGAATCTATACTCATACGCGACCTAGTTTTTCTGAGCTTAGGTATTTTTGACTTTCAAGATTCGCCCTGCATTAGCCCTGGCGGGCTTACTTGACAACAGGACATGATCCATGGGATAAACCAACACTGCATATTGTATGCATTTCTAGTGTTGTTGTACCGATGAAAGACCCATCCTGATCGATTCTCCCACCTTCTGTCAGCTAACGTACATTGCAGCACATCAACTCTGTACCTACCCGGGCACCCCATGAATTCTCAATTTTCTTGGCAGCTGACGGGATAGAAGGAAAATGAATGACATTTCAGGAAATGGGCCTCAAGGCTCAAATACTCAAGGCAATTGAAGCCCTTGAGTTCCACACTCCGACTCCAATACAGGAGCAGGCAATTCCCGCATTGTTGGGAAGCACCGATGATCTGGTATCCCTGGCCAGGACTGGCACAGGAAAAACCGCAGCCTTTGGGTTACCCTTACTTCAACTTATTGATCCCCAACAGCGAAAGACCCAGGCACTTATTCTTGCGCCTACCAGGGAGCTCTGCCTGCAAATTACCGCAGATCTAGGGCGGTATGCCCGGGAAATGCAGGAAGTAAAAATTGTGGCTGTTTATGGGGGAGCTCCAATATCGACCCAAATCCGGGAACTGGGAAGGGGAGCTCATATTGTGGCTGCAACACCCGGCCGGGCCATCGATCTTTTGAGCCGTGGTGCTCTGAGCCTGGATGCAATTGATTATCTGGTTCTCGATGAGGCCGATGAAATGCTGAATATGGGTTTCAAGGACGAACTGGAGACCATTCTCGGTCAAACGCCTGACAGCCGCAGGACCCTGTTGTTCAGTGCCACCATGCCTCCGGAAATCGCTCGTATTTCCGGGCAGTACATGAACAATCCCCGCACCCTGAAACCCGTTTCTGGCCCAGCACAGGCTTCCCTGGTTACCCACCAGTACGCAGTAATTCAGAATAAAGACCGTTACCCCGCTTTGCGCAGGTTTTGCGATGCATACCCGGACATATACGGGATTGTATTCTGCCGCACCCGCCGGGAAACCCAGGAGGTGGCTGATTTTCTTGGACGGGATGGGTATCCTGCCGAGGCAATTCACGGAGATCTCAGTCAGATACAGCGGGATGCTGTCATGAACCGGTTTCGTCGAAAACAGGTGCGTTTGTTGGTAGCAACTGATGTTGCTGCCCGGGGAATCGATGTCAAGGAACTTACCCATGTATTAAACTACAACCTCCCAGACGACACTGAAACCTATGTACACCGCAGCGGCCGAACCGGAAGGGCCGGCAAAGAGGGCTTATCCATTAGTCTTGTTCAGTTCAGGGAGGTTCGGTATCTTAAGGGCTTGGAACAGAAGACTGGTATTAAATTTAATCCCATTTCCGTTCCTGGTGCAGCCGAGGTCTGGGAAAATCAAATTGAAAACTTTTTACAACAACTCACCGGCGAACATCCCCAGCAAACACCTTTGACTCCCTTCATGCCGAAGATTTTGAAAAACCTGGAAAACCTTAGCAGGGAAGACCTTATCGAACGCTTGTTAAACATTGAGTTTGCAAAGCTTCTGGAGGATTACCAGCATGCCAGGGATTTGAACGATCAGGGTCCCCCCAAGGATGGCCGCAGAAGTTCGGAACGCCGCCGGTGGGATGGTCCACGGCCTGGTGGAGGCAAGCATCACCGGCCTGCAGAACGTCATGCCCATCCCGATGACCGATACCCCAACGAGAGGAAAAAGAAGTATCACGGAAATCAGGAATCCCGGGGTCCGAAACCCGGACGGGGCGGATATGGGGCAAAATCCCGAAAGTCCGGCGGATCTCAACAATACAAGCCCTGATTCCATAGCAGCAGAAAGGAGAATTGTCCTGAACTATGCATATTGTAATTGATACCCATTTATCCCAGGAATTTCCTGTTCAGATGCAGAAACTCATGGAGAAATTCCCTGATCACCAGTGGACCATTACCCAGGGAGAATCCCAGGCCTACGGGGCTGCTGAAGGTTCAGGAAAGCTGGTGGAATCGGCCACTGTCTATGTTGGTGGTCCCCTTTCTGAGGAAATCTATTCCCATGCCAAGGGCTTGCGACTCCATATAATTCCCTATACCGGAGTTAACCGTTTTCCCTTACAGTATATTCGGGACAGGGGAATCCTTCTGGTAAATAACCATGGTAATGCCTTGTCGGTAGCCGAACGAGCTCTGGCCCTGACTCTCGGGGTCAGTGGCCGGATTGTGGAATTCCACAACGATATGCTACTGGGAAACTGGCATCGGAACCAACCCCCTGCTCCGGTATTCGATTTATGGAAGAGTCTGGTTGGCGCAAAGGTGTCTGTTCTGGGTACCGGGGCCATTGGTGCCGCTTATGGTCGTCTGCTTTCCGGGTTCAATGTAGATCTTCTGGGCTATCGCCGGCATCAGGACAGGGAACCACAGCCGCCTTTCAAAGCCATGGCAGAAAATCTTCGTCATGCATTAACTGGTCAGGATGTAATTCTTGTTGCCTTGCCTGCCACCGAAGAAACCCAGGATTTATTGGGGCCAAAAGAGCTCGAGTGGGCCAGGGGTGCTATTCTTGTTAATGTCAGTCGTGCAGAAATTATCCAGGAAGAGGCTTTGTACGAAAGTTTGGTTCAGGGATGTCTTGCCGGAGCGGGGCTGGATGTTTGGTATGATTATCCAAATCCCTATTGGGCAAAGGGAACTGGTTCCCGCTTTGATTTTGGATCCCTGAGCAATGTCGTGGTAAGTCCCCATGCGGCCAGTCACAGTACCGAGGGAAAGCTTGGCCAATGGTTACACACCCTGGAGCAGTTGGAAGAATTCCTTCATACGGGCACTGTTTCCCATACCGTGGATTTGAACCTGGGATACTAGGAAAAACCTTCGGACAACGCTAAACGAAAACCTCGATTATACCGACATTTGTAAAAGCACTTGAGAAGCTGTTGTTTTACCCATGTCAGAACTTCGGGAGAATGACTATTTCAGGGTGCTCCAAAGAATTTCTTACCCCAATTGGAGTAGCTGCACTATGATGCATAAAATACGAACCGGTATCTCCCTGGCATTGGTTTTTTCCTTCTTATTTTTCGTTACCCCGGGGGTTCAACCTGAAACCTTTCTCCACCAGGTTGTGCCAGGGGACACCTTATATAGTATTGCCAGACAGTACAGTGTAGGAGTTGGGGTACTGCAAAGTGTAAATAATATTTCAGATCCAAGCCGAATACGGGTAGGACAGCAACTCATAATACCCCGATCCTATACGGTCAAGCCCGGCGATACCCTCTATGGTATTGCCCGATCCCATAATCTCAGTCTGAATGAACTGTTAACCCTGAACCAGCGGAGTGAAAATCAAATACTCAGGGTCGGTGAGGTTCTTGTTATTGCCGGAACACCCCCAGGGAGCTCCCCCAGTCAATCAGCATCACCGGCATCAGGTACTCCATCTTCAACTCCCTCTACCCGGCAGGATCCTCAAACCCCGACCGGATCAACTAGCAGTCAATCGACCACCAATCAATCGACCACTGTCACCCTCGATACCCAAACGACGGTGGTTCTATCTCCCCCAAGAACCAGTGGTACCATTCTCTCCAGTCAATTATCCACCGATGGCTCGGGTACAACCTGGCCCCTGGAAGGTGATCGGTATGAGTTCGCAGGGAAATTTCCCGGCATTGCAATTGTTGCTGAACCAGGTTCTCCGGTTCGATCGGTTACCAGTGGAAGGGTTATTTATTCCGGACCCCATTCAACTCTAGGTCAAGTTGTTTTTGTCCAACATCCCAGGGGTTTTGTGTATATCTATGGAGGGAATGAAGCTCTCCTGGTCAAAACCGGCGATGAGGTAACTCCGGGGACTCAAATAGGTACCCTCGGGCTTACTCCTGCAGTTGGCAGGGCCCAGGTGTTTTTTAGTGTCTGGAAGGATGGGGGGTACCTCGATCCTCGGGTTGCTCCCCGCTAATTCGTAAAAAAATGACATATTTGCTATTCTAACCGTTCTTTAACTTGACTTCCCGGAAGAACGATTTTATCCTACAGATCGGAAGGTAATGTAATGAAAACCCATGACTCGGATTCTCTCCATTCGGCGGCGGTATTTCTGGATGAAGGTCCGGCCACTCCTGGCGGCTACGACACCGATCTTCTGGCCCTTTATTTAAAACAAATTGCCCACTACCCCCTGCTTACTGTGGATCAGGAACGGGAAATTGGTCGGAATATTCAGGAACTTCGACAAATGGTTAAAGATGCCCGGGTTGAGCTCGCATCCCAGTCTCCTCAAATTACCAATGACCAGGTTGACCTGCTCGAACAAGCTCTCCGGGATGAAAAAAACCGCATGATCAATGCGAATCTCCGACTGGTTGTATCTATTGCAAAAAAATTTCAACACAGGGGACTTTCTCTACTGGATTTGATCGACGAGGGGAATATTGGGCTCATTGAGGCGGTTTAACGCTTCGATTATACAAAAGGATGCAGATTTTCCACCTATGGTACCTGGTGGATTCGCCAGGCCATTATTAAAAGCCTGGCTGACAAGGGAAGGGTAATTCGCATTCCTATTCACATGCTCAATACAATAAAGAAGTGTTATTTTGTTGCGAAACACCTGACCCAGGAATTAGGAAGGGATCCCGACCCCCAAGAATTGTCTGAATACCTGGACATGCCCGCAGAAAAAATCTGCGACATTATGAGGCTTAGTCAGGAGACTACCAGTCTTGATTCTACCGTAGATGATGAAAATATGACCAGCCTTGCTGATCTGATCATGGACCACACCACCGACGAACCCTTTGAGCTGGTGTTCCAGCTCACCCTTCAGGATACTCTGGATGAGGTGCTTCGCCAATTGTCCGACCGGGAAATGAAAATTATTCAGCTG
>SKVS01000159.1 GCA_007129335.1 Spirochaetaceae bacterium | reverse complement strand
TTTTGGGGATTTCTCTTCCTCTTTCTTGTGTTTAATGAGGGTTGCTTTTGGCTTTTGTTCGTTCTTCTGCTCTTCAGACATATTCCACCTTTATTGAATCAAGCCCTTTGGGGCATCCTATTCTTCTTCCTCGATAATTTCTACGTTTTCTGCGATAATTTTTTTAATGATTCCCAAGTCATCTTCAGAAATTCCTTCAAATTTCAAAATATCCTCATCCTCCAGGGACAGCAAACTTATGATTGTTTCTAAGCCCTGAGCATTCAGAGTTTTCACAATCCGTTCGGGCAGGTCAGGCAATTCAGAAATGAGGGTTTCTTCCTCTTCTTCATACTCTATATAGGAACCTGAATCATCCTGATAGTATTCATCTTTTGCTTCAACATCAAGCTGTTCACCCGATTCATCTTCATTTCCCTGTTCAGATAAGTCTTGCTCAACAAGATTTTCCGATTCAGATTGAGACTCCTCATCATCATAATCCTCAGGACTGGATTCTTCGTAATCCTGCTCGTCTTCAATTATTTCCAGATTGTCTGCAATGATCTGACGTATAGCCGTAACATCTGCCTCGGTAATACCATCGAGGTTTGCAATTTGCTCGTCGGTAAAGGTGACCAGATCTTCGATGTACTCCACACCGTCAGCTTCAAGAATAGAAACAAGCCGAGGCTCGATACCAGGAAGCTCGCTGATTCGTTCAATTTCTTCTTCCTCATAATCACCGAAGAGATCTTGAACAGCTTGCTTGCTGATTTTTGAAATATCCATTTCGGCAAATTGAGACTCGGTTTTTACATCAATGTTCCAATCTACCAGCCGATTTGCCAACCGAACGTTTAAGCCCTGCTTCCCAATTGCAAGACTCAGTTGATCTTCAGGTACTACTGCAAGAGCTGATTTTTTCCCTTCATCAAGGATAATAACCTGATTTATTTGGGCAGGACTCAGGGCATTTTTAATAAAAGTCCGTGGGTCGGTGTCAAATCTGAGAATATCGATTTTTTCCCCTTCCATTTCCCGAACTATCGCCTGAATTCTTACTCCCTTTAAACCTACGCAAGCTCCAACGGGATCCACATCGATCCGGCTGGAATACACAGCTACCTTGGTCCTGTAACCCGGCTCTCGGACAATTTTGAAGATTTCCACGGTGCCGTCGTAGATTTCAGGAACTTCCAACTCGAAAATTTTCTTTACAAATTCAGGATGGGTTCGGGACAGAATAATCTGCAAGCCGTTAGCAGCCTTGGCTACCTCATAAATATATGCCCGGATTCTATCATTAGGGCGGTAGATCTCCCTGGGTGACTGGTACCTCTTGGGAAGCAGACCTTCGGTTTTTCCCAGATCTACGAAGATATTCCCATTGCGTTCCCGCTGGTAATATCCAATGATCATTTCCCCTTCTTTTTCCTTAAATTCTGAATACAGGGTATCTTTTTGTATTTCCCGAAGATTCTGCCGGGCTTTTTGTTTTGCACTTTGAATGGCTACCCGGTCAAAATCCTGTGGATTAATTTCTATTAACAGTTCATCCCCAATTTCACAATCCTCATTGAGCCCAATAGCTTCGTCCAGCTCTATTTCCGATACCGGATCGTAAACATCTTCCACAATGCTCTTTCGGGCATATAAACTAACTTCACTTCCATCTTCGGTGAATTTGATAACTGCGTTGTCTGCTGTACCAAAGGTTCTTTTGTACGCAGCCAGGAGGAATTCCTCAATGGTTCGCATTATGAGTTCTTCAGGGATACCCTTATCCTGCACAAGCAGGCGAATTGCTTCAGCAAGTCCTGACGCCATAATTATTTGACCTCCCAGGTAAATTCAAGTTGCGCTTTCCCTATAGATGAAAGCTTGATTGTTTGTTTTTGATCATTGACCTGCAGTATGAGTTCCTCTTCATTCACCTTCTCGATAATACCACTGACCCAGTCTTGACCGGAAATATAAACCCTAACTTTTTTTCCGGTAAAAATCCCATACTCCCGGGGATGACGGATTTTCCGATCTAGTCCAGGGGATCCCACCTCCAGATGGATATCCCGGGTGTCCAGCATTACTTCAAAACGGGGCAACAGAGTTTGATACACCTTTGCACAACCATCGGTCCCTACCCCATCGGGAGAGAATAAAACAATACCAATATGATGGGTTCCCTTTACCACACCGTAGGTGCAATCGACCAGGGAAAAACCTATGCCCTGTATAATCGGCATTACCTGATCATACAAATCTTCGGGTGTATACTGCACCGGTATTCCTTCCTTCCAAAGCTGTTTGAAATCCGAACCTTTAAACAGATCAAAAAAAAAGAGCCGTTGGACGACTCTTGCTGCCTGACCATATACTGTTAGACAAAATGTACCATGCACATCAAGAAAGGTCAATCCTGAGCTATGCTTATACACCGTACAGAGACCGGGTATTCCGAAGTGATAAGTCGGGTAATTTGCCCCATAGTTGCGCCAGTGGTAACCACATCATCGATCAAAACTACCTCCGTGCAGGTATGGGGTATGCCCTGCGCCGACCTCATTTGGAAGACAATTGAACCGTCCATCCTCTGCTTCCGGGACAATAGCTTCTGGGAACTGCCGGAACATCTTTTGATTGGAAAACCTATTTCAAACCCGTGGCAAAGGGCGAACTGCTGGGCACCCTTGGCTACCGGATCCCAACCCCGGTACCATAAACCGTATTGAGAGGGGGGAACAGGCACAACAATGGGAGAATACCTGTCCTGACCAGGAGGATGCACCTCCAGGGAGCGTGCATAAGCCTGACTCAAGAGGTACACCCACAGTCCCAATAACCGCCGTTTTCCATGAAATTTCAAATCCCGAACAATCTGCCCGCCCTGGCCTCGGTAATCCACCGCAGACAGGGGAACAGAACACGATTCAAAGAGCCGGGGATACAGAGGATAAGGTTGAATTGAATCAAGACAGCTTCGACATGTACGGCTATAGGCTAATACAACCGGCTCAGGATCGTCCAAATTCAGGGTTTTGTGACAAAGAAGACAGCGCATAAATCATATTACCGGGAAAATCCGCCCAGGGATTGAGGAACTCGCCTTAAAAAGTCGATTCACTTTTCCATCGAGAAAGGATGACCAGAGCCTGAAGTGGAGAAATTGTTTCTACATCAATATGTTTCAGTTCCTGGAGTATCTGCTCTCCAGGATCGAACAACCCAGGCTGATGGTACCCTGCGGGAGGAATGGGAATTGCTTCTTTCCCATGGGTCTGTTTCATATCGGTTGAGGTTACCGATAAAAGCTCGAATGCCCGGGAAATGACGGCTTGGGGCAAGCCGGCAATTTGTGCAACGTGAATTCCGTAAGAACTGCTGGATGCACCGGGAATGACCTTTTTCAAGAACAGAATTTTTTTACCCTCCTCATGAACCTGGAGGGAAAAGTTACCTAGATTTTCATGTTCCAAATCGGTCAACTCGTGGTAATGGGTGGCAAACAATGTCCGGGCTCTAACGGAAGTAAGCAGATATTCGAGCACTGCCTGGGCAATGGACAAACCGTCCTGGGTCGAAGTGCCCCGCCCGACCTCATCCATAATAATGAGACTTTGGGGGGTTGCTGTCTGTAGAATGAGGGCTGTTTCACTCATTTCAACCAAAAAGGTTGATTCTCCCCTTGCCAAATTATCGCTGGCCCCAACCCGGCAGAAAATTTTATCGCAAATTCCTAAAACCGCTGAGTCAGCAGGCACGAATGATCCCATCTGGGCCATTATTGCAATAAGAGCATTCTGTCTGAGGTAGGTACTTTTTCCAGCCATATTCGGTCCGGTTATAAGAACCGTTCCCACCTCCCGGGTATGGAGGGATATATCGTTGGGCACAAATGCTCCTGCGGACAAATGGGCTTCAACAACGGGGTGCCGTCCCCGCTGGACCTGAAAAACCGGCTGTTCGACTATTTCCGGCTCCACATAACCCCTTTGAGTGGCAACCTGGGCAAGACTCTGCAAACAATCGATTTGAGCCAGGATGTGACTGAGAAAAAGAATGGAACCTACACCCTTTTTCACCTCCTCCCGCAATTCCAGGAACAGTACTCGTTCCCGCTCAACAAGCAGCTCTGCTGCACCGGTAATTTCTTCTTCAATACGACCAAGTTCCTCGGTAGTATACCGTTCAGCATTAACCAGGGATTGACGGCGAATAAAATGATCGGGAACCTTGGCTGTCTGCCCCTTACTTACCTCAAAATGATAACCAATAATTTTATTATACTTGACCTTAAGATTCTGTATTCCCGAAGCCTGTTTTTCCCGCTGGAGAAAGTCATCTAACAGGGTTTTTGATTCATCTTTTACATTCCTCAGCCTGTCAACCTGTTCGTCCAAACCGTCCCTAATGAGGTTACCTTCATGAAGAACTACCGAAGGGTTTTCTGTAAGGGTTCTTTCGATTTGTCTGGATAGATCCTTCAGGTCATTGGATTGAATTTCTTCAAACATTCGGTCAAAGGGGGTGTCCCGAAGTAATTCCAGCACGTCCAGACCCTGTTGTATAGATAAGCCCAGAGATTGGAGATCCTTTCCATGCGCCTTGTCCATCGATACCCGGGAGTTTAAACGTTCAAGGTCCCGAATTGTACCCAGTTCTCCATTCATACGGGAAAGAACCCGCTGATTTCTATACAAGACCCGAACAAAGGATAACCGTTCTTCAATAGCACCCTTGTTCATAAGGGGGCGCAGGATCCATTGTTTTAACAATCGGGAACCCATAGGAGTCTGGGTCTGATCCAGAACCTCCAGCAGGGTAAAAGATTTTGCTCCGGTGTGCATGTTGCCCACAAGTTCCAGATTTTTTTGGGTACTTTCATCGATTCCCACGGAGGTCTGATCAGAATAAACCCGCACACCCTGCAGATGCTTCAAGGGATGCTTTACCGTTTCCTGAACATAGTCCAGCAACGCGCCAACAGGATGGAGTTCCGGATCGTTGGGTTTAAGGCCAAAAGCTGCCAGGGAATGAACTCCAAGGACTTCAATTAATCTC
>SKVS01000157.1 GCA_007129335.1 Spirochaetaceae bacterium | reverse complement strand
TCATCGAAAAACATGTGCTCGGTTCTACATAAGCCGATTCCCTGAGCCTTAAACTTTTTCGCAAGCTCGGCATCCCGGGGTTGATCAGCATTCGCATGAACATCTATTACATCTATACGAGTTTGAATTATGTCAAGGAATTCAAGGATTCCGCTATCTTCAATGGTAGGTTTCGTGAGGGTTCCTTTTCCAATGTATACATGGGGTTTTTCATAATAGGGAACATCTATGGTAATATAATCCCCTTCCTTTACCTCCTTGCCGTCAAGAAGAAGAACATTTTTCCGAAAAATTGCATCGGGGCGAACAAGAGCAACCTTACCAAGGCTTCGGGCAACAACGGGTGCATGAGAAGCATACCCCCCCTCAGAAGAAAGGACTCCGGTAGCAACTTCAATAGCCTTTACATCTCCAGCGAATGTTGAGGGCATGGCAAGAATCATGCTTGTGTCCTCTCCGGATTGCTGAGCTTGGCGATAAGCAGAAATAAGACTTTCAGCAGAGAAAAAGACCCTCCCTATTGCGGCTCCAACAGCCCCTGCAATGCCGCCGGGTACTGGGTGAAACTGCTTTACCGACGCGAGGTCCAGGGTAGGATGGAGAATCTCGGATAATCTACCGGGTTTCACCTTCTCAATGATATAATCCCGTTCTATAATTCCCCTTTTCAACAGATCCAAAAGGGTCTTTATTTCTGCCTGAGCAGATTTGTTTGGTACCGACGATTGGTCTACCAACCAAAGAGTATCAGCTTCGAGGGCAAACCTTACCCACCGGATTTCCTTATAATGCTCCTCCAGTTTCCAGGCCATTTTCTGCAGAGCCTGAAAATGCTGGGGTTCCAGAGAAGATAAGGACTTACCATTCTTTCCGGTTTCATCGAAAGCTGACGGAAAAAACTCTCCTTGGAGTTCATCCTTACCTGAAACAATGTGATGAGTGTAGAAGTATCCGGAAGCACTTTTTTCATCGAGATTCCCATACACCATTGCCTGCACCATGACTGCAGAATCCTCTGATGTTGGGCTGAGCATAAAAGCCTGGTTAAATTTATGTATGACAAATTCCAACTGATAGATTGGATCGCTATAGATTTGATCGTCTAAGACTTCGCGGTTTGCTTTTATTGCTTTCTGAATAGATGCTCGGGTTTTTGCCTTGGAAAGAGCCTCAGAGAAAAGAGCAATTTTTTTGCTTTCCTGTTCGTTTGTTACTGTGGCACCTGTTAACTCAAGAATGCTTTTCAGAAGGTGTGCATACTCCAGGTAAGCAAATGTCTCGCCAGTCATTTTACCTACCGTTTCTACCGTATTGTCTGTTAGACCAATGTGGTGAATGGAAGGAAGGGAACTTTTAACATTTAACATGGGACTTTCTACAGCTTTAAGCAGAAGAGGCGCTGAGGTACAGTTTAATTTCTTGCCCATGGTATTTTCAATAGAGGTTACGGAATTCTTGAGTAAGGTATGGGTAGCAGGGTCCCCTTTTCCAAAAAGGGTCTTGGATGAATTAGGGACTATGAACCCCGGACAAATAGGCATATCGAGCTCGGTAAGGGATACAGCCCTGGTACCTCGGCTTCCCAGGAAATCCTTGTCTTGTTCTTTCAAGGGGTCGTTTCCCGTACCGAAGGGAATGAATGTAATCATGTAGTTTCTCCTGGATCTAGAAGAGTTCCAAGGGTTGATCGATACTTCCTTTCAGAAAGCTTTCAAATCTTGGACTGGCACCTTCGAATAAATAGCGCTGCAATTTTGAGACATCCCGTATATTGCTGCCGGCAACACTTATCATTATTGGAGTACCGTGCTTAACCTTACCCCATTTAAAGAGGGTATTTATATCTTTAATACGTTCATTATCGTAATAAATCAGTACATCAAGGTCAGAATAAGTCGAACGGTAACTGGCAATAATTCTCTTCCAGGCCTCTACGTTTCCATTATGAAAGAGTTCATTGGTAACCACTACGGAATAACGGGGTGTAATTCGGTGACTTGCCGAAGGGATAGCCGTCGTAGTGGACTGGGGAGTACGGGTCTTTGGTATAAGAATATTATTCCCGGATTTTGCTGTATAGTCACAGGAAACTTCCTCGCCCATGAGTACAGAAAAAACATTGTCTACCGCTTCTTCAAGTTCCTGATCGTTAAGACTATCATCCATTGATTTAACATAAACTACCAGTAACTCGTCTTTAAGAATAGGAAGGGCTGCGTCCCAGGATTCCCGGCTACGGGGATTAATTGCAAACAGTCCTACTTCTGGGTGTTGGTAAACAACAACAATTTGTAAAGCAGTCCACGAAGATAATGAAGTAATAATAGAATCAGAATCTTCAATTGTAAGGTAAACATTACGGGATTGAACAGCATAATCAAACTTATCAACCAGCAAAGCGCTTATTATGGGAGCCATTTGTTCTCGAACAATGACTCCCTTCGCTTCTGCATCTCCAAGCAAGTCAGCAAGATTCTCCCCCTTGGAAATCCTTTCTACCAAACCCGTAGTGAACTTGAAATGCCGCAAAGCAGCATTGAAGCCTGCTTTGCGGGAAAAAAGATCTAAATTACCTACCATGGTACTTACAGTTCCTGCAAGTCATCATCGGATATAGCACCTTTTCCAGGGGAAACATCAGCCTGTCCCTTTACCTTGGGGGAAGGAGGGTTTGATTTTGTTTGGGGAATACTCTTGGGCGCAACAGAAGGTTCGGATTCGGCTTCGAGAAGGTCTCGATCGTAATCCGAGCTGAAGCTCATTCCAATATCTTCCCGAACAGTTGATCTTCGCCGTTTGAATGCAGCAAAGGCTGCGTCCTGGAAACCTTTGGAAACACCATGGAGGAACTCGTTAAGAACGTTTGCCATGGCATTCAAGGTATACTTTTTCCTCTTGATACTGGTTATATCCACATCGAGAACCAGACCAGGCTGAATGTGGTAGGGATTAATGATGTAATCGAATGCCTCGAATTGTTTCTGCAGGAATTCAACCCTGCTGTCTAGAATGACCCGCTCCCGGGGATTCTGGAATCCGTATAAAATACCAATTCTCTTCGAGATATGGGCAAGCATTTTCTTAAACAGGTCTTTCTCGTGTAAATAGGTTTGATTCAACCGTTCAACATCGGTCATTTCTGCTTTAATACGGGTTATTTCGTTCCAAACCCTTCGGAGTTCCTGTACAATTGGATCACCTGACTGCTCAAATTTCACATTCCCCTTACGTTTATTGATCTTTTTAGCAAGGCGGGCGGACAGATCTTCGTAATCGGCCACGGCAAAACGGGGACGGCTATCCAAATAGGATTGTTCAACCACATCATAGAGCTTTTGAATTTCGAGACGGAAGGCTTCCAACTGTTCGTCATAGGCAGCCTGTTCTTTCAACAGCTGATCGGCATCAAAATACTTCAGCCTGATTTGATAACGTTCATCGGGTAATTGTTCAGCGTTGGTATCTTCATATTCCCGGACAATCAATTCACGGGCATTCTTCAGATTTTCCACATACTGATAACCCATTTTACTGGTATCGAGGATGGAGGTAAGGGAATTTATTACGGTATTGAAACCCCTGTTCCGAATGTTCTCCATATCGATAATTTTCTTCAGGTTTTCCCGAATATTCATTGGATCGAACTGCTTTGGATCAATTTCTGCCCGGAGTCCTTCTATTTTATTCATAAGGTCTTTGGCAAGGAAGGTATAGCGTTTCGATGTCTCATCTTCAGCTTCATCATCGGTAAACTCAGGAACCCGCTTCATTTTTTCAAATATAATTTCGGTATCCGTGAGTTCTTCCCGGCCTTCATCGATAATTTGATCCTGGAAACTTTCAATCTCCTGGTCAATCAGGTTCATAATGGTTCGGCTAATTTGATCCTTTATGAGATATTCTACAGTTGCCTGATACTGGAAAATAGGACTAATGAGTTCCGAATCCAGAATATTAACCGACAGTTTCACATCGCTGACAGTCTTTGGTTTATAGGTACTGTCTTTAAATGCACATTTAATAACTGAGTAGGCATTTTCGCCCCGAATGAATGCCCCTACATCGGTCTTCTGGCGCAACAATGAGTTAGTATCGTTTTCCAGATCATTCATTCCCCGCTGAATATGGCCCTGAAGGTGACCATACATATTCACAATAGACTTTTCGATTTCACCGGTATTGAATTTGTCGGCTCCAGCTATTTCATCGAGCATGGATGCTATTTCTTTGGGAGTATACCGGGCAAGTGCTTTGTTTTCTTCCTTATCAACAAAGTTCCGGATTTTCTTAACCATTTCATCTTCAGTGGTGGTAATATACCGATTGAACATGTTTTGGTAATTTTGATTGAAGTAATTATATAATTTCTCCTTCAATCCTCCCATTACATCCAGTCGTTCAAGGGCTTCCTGTGGAAGCTTGGTTTGAATCGCTTGCAGAAGTTTTTCTGTTTCTTCCTGTACGAGGTTTTCATACTCCCGTTTCTGATCGCGGCCTTCTTGGGCTAGACTGTTCCTTGATCCTACAGCCGACGGCTTTGTCGGGTGGAAAATATTAGGACTGTGAGTTAGATCTGACATGATTTGCTTACCCCTTTCTTGTGTCTCACCCGGATCATCCCCGGTGATTTAATTTTCTAATCCCCTTTATCTAAACGGGATTGTTTCAATTGTCAAAAAAACTTTTTTCAATAGGGTCGGAAAAACGCAATTCCTGCAAACGGTCTTTAAATTCATTGTAAGTCATATCTGCAATACTATACAAGTTATCTAAGACACGCTCGGCAATATTCCACAATACATCTCCCCAGATTATGGAATACCTTCCTTCCAAGGGAAGAATAAGGACATTACCCGGGTAGATCCAGTTGGGATCCCTGCCATTCAAGGGACTTCCCAAAACCGCGTAGCCATTATTATATGCAATCCAATTGGTAATTATGAGTACATCCAAATCCGACCAGGGTGAATCTGGGGAAACCAGCTCTGCCTGGGTATCTGTCATATCTCCGGTTGTCTGGATTGTATCGGCAATGGTAGTTTGATCAGAAGTGTCCCGGTCCTGTTCTGATTCCTGTTCTGATTCC
>SKVS01000064.1 GCA_007129335.1 Spirochaetaceae bacterium | reverse complement strand
GATGGGCTCACCAGGGGCTGGAACTCCTCCATAGAACCGGGGCAATCGCTTATCTTTGGCCCCATATTGCCGCCATGGACCGGACAAGTCAGAGCAAGGAATGCCATCCCGAAGGGAATGTGTGGGAACACAGCCTGGAAACCCTGAAACATCGGAAAAACTATTCACTGGTCCTCGGACTGTCCCTTTTTCTCCATGACTGCGGCAAACCCAAAGCCCAGAGAAACAAAAACCGCCTGTTCGATGGACACGCGGAAATTGGGGCGGCTCTTGCCCGGGATATTCTGGAAAATCTGGAGTACCCTTCCCAGATCATTGAGGATGTATGCTGGCTAGTTCAATCCCATATGCTGCCCAGCGGACTGAAAACCCTGCCTTCTTACCGAACCGAACCGTACCTGGCCCACGAACTCTTTCCCACCCTTTTAGAGCTTTACCGTTGCGATCTTGCCTCTACCTGGCGCGACCTGGGGGATTACCACCATGCCTGCGGAGTGTATAAGGGCTTTCAACGTTACCGAAAGAATCCATACCGGGAATCCGACGGAAAAAAAACAACAAGAAAACATTTACTAAATCATTTGTTAAATATTGATTAAGACCGGCCAATCTGGTACGGTACCCGGGAATTTGACCGAAGTAATCCTTTCACCCCAGGAGCCCATTCGATGTTGAATAAAACCCATTCCCCCGCTGGAAGTCTGAAACCCGAATCAGCGAAAAAGTCCCTTACCCGCCCGGGATTGTTTCCCTCCCACACTACCCATCAGCAGAAACCCCAGGAAATTCACCACCGGGAAGAACAGGATGAAAGAATTCGGTTCCGCCGCTTCGGGTAAGTTCGGGTAAGTTCAGGAAAACAAATCCACAACTTCGGAAGAATCCAGACCGGATATAAAATTCCCCCGGTGGGCTACAATTTCCTGTGCCAGGGCGTGTTTTCGCTCCTGGAGCTGAAGGATTTTTTCCTCAATAGTACCCCGCACAATGAGTTTGTATGCAATGACCTTGTTTTTCTGCCCCATCCTGTGAGCCCGGTCTATGGCCTGTTTTTCCGCTGCCGGATTCCACCAAGGATCGAATAGAATAACGTAGTCTGCCGCAGTAAGGTTAATACCCACACCCCCGGCTTTCAGGCTGAGAAGAAACACCTTTGTATCGCTGTCGTTTTGGAACCGGGATATTTCCCCATTTCGGTCT
The DNA here is from genome assembly GCA_007129335.1 of Spirochaetaceae bacterium. GTDB lineage: Bacteria > Spirochaetota > Spirochaetia > DSM-27196 > Salinispiraceae > SKVS01. The sequence goes on along the minus strand of SKVS01000064.1, from coordinate 3,911 downwards.
GCAGTAGAACCGGTCAACAAACTGTATTTCCACCCCTTCTTTTGACATTCCTGGCCAATGATTTCAAGGGTTCCCAGAAACTGGCTGAAAATGAGCACCTTGTGCTGCTCGGTCAGAATGTCTTCTAAAAGCATGAGAAGACCTTCCATTTTTGCACTGCCAATTGCACGATGCTCCGGTCCAGCCAGGGGGGGATGAATTGCCAATTGGCGGAGTTTCAAGAGAAACTGAAATATTTCAATGCTGGCACCTTTTTTTCCAGTTGTTTTCCCTGTCTTTTTGCCTGTCTTATGTTCTTGTTTCTCCGGTACCCCAGGAGACACAGGACCAGGAAGCGAAGGAACCCCGGAAGAGGTTGTCTCCTGCTCAGTAAAAATGCCCAGTATCCTGTCCCGGTACCAGTCTCGCATTTCCCGGTACACCTTTGCCTGCTGGTCATCCATTTCACAATAATGGACAATAATTTCCTTGGAAGGAAGATCATCCAGAACCTCTTCCTTGGTCCTCCTCAGAATAAATGGCCCCACAATTTCCTTTAACTCATCCAGGGCTTCATCATTCCCCTGTCTCTCTATGGGTACAAAATACCGTTCGTAAAAAGATTTTGCCGTACCCAGGAGCCCGGGGTTCAGGAAGTTCATTTGACTCCACAGTTCCATGAGGGTGTTTTCTATGGGCGTCCCGGTCAGGCTCAGCCTGAATCGGCTCCGGAGGCTCCGCACAGCCTTGAATACCTGGCTGAAGTGATTCTTTATATAGTGGGCTTCATCGAGAATGATGTAGGAAAATTCCTCATCCAGAAAAACTTCAATGTCTATTCTGAGGGTGTGGTAGCTGACCAGAATAATATCTTTGTCCCTGAACACACCGGCATTCCCATCCCTTCCGGATCCACCATGCCGATGGATAACCAAACCGGGAGAAAACCTTTGCAGTTCCTGCTCCCAGTTCCCCAGGGTAACTACAGGCGTAACAAGGAGGGCAGGGCCCCGAAAGCCCCGTTCTTTCAAATAGGTCAGTAAACTGATGGTCTGCAGGGTTTTCCCCAGTCCCATATCATCCGCAAGACACCCGCTGAGCCGATGTTCATGGAGGTAAACCAGCCAATCCAGCCCTTTTTTCTGATACGGCCTTAATCGGGCGTTCAGGGATCGGGGAACTGCTACCTGGGGCAGGGAATCGCGATTGTTTAAAGCACCCAGAATCTTCCGCCGTTCTTCCAGATCAACCTTGTCTTCCGATTCCGAGTTCCTCATCTTCTCATAAATTGCATCAATCAGCATTAAATTTGCCGGGCTTGACTGGAGAACCCCTTCGTCGGTCATTCCTTGACGGCGTAAATACTCCAGACGGCGAATATCTTTGGGTTTTAGCAGGATATAATCTCCTGCTCCCATTCCAAGACCCAAACGCTGGAAATTATCATCAAAACCAAGTTCCTGAATTTCTCCCTCTGGATCATGATCCGATCCTTCATCCTGTTCCAGAGACAATACTTTTGAGGGAGGTGAGAAGGACCAACCCGTAACATCCGGTCCGGCTGCCGGTAAACCTTGACCCGCATCATCCAATTCCACCTCTGCCTGAATTCCAAACCAATCCATATTCCGCTCAACCGAAAAAGAAACATCCCGGGCAAGGCGTACCTTTCGGTTTTCAATGCGAACCTCGAAATTCCGGGCAATGAGCTGCCCAGCCCAGGTCAAAAGGAAGTCATTTATGGGTAAAGAGACCTGGAGGTCCGCCTCCCGAGCACCCCGGATCTCCGTTGCATAATAACCCCGCTCGTACAAAACATCCTCACCCAATATCTGTACCAGATTATGGACAAGAGCAGCTTCCCCATCCAAATTCCTGCGAATTATCAGGATTCCCCCCTTCCCATCGGGAATGGATTTGTCCAGCTCCCGATGCTGGTAGGGAACTTCCCAGGTTTTGTAGCGAAAGGACACATAGATTTCTGTTCCCCGTTCATTCCCCTGGATCATTACAAGACATCGGGGCATGGGTGAGTACACCCGGTTTTCTTCGGGAGAAAATTCAATGGCCAGGGAGATTATGCCTTCATCGACAATTCGGTGCTGCAGACTCAGAATACGTTCTCCTGTGTACAACCAATCGCCATTCGAAGATTCAGCCTCCCTGAACTCCCGAAAATCCCCAAGAAACCTGAGCTCCCTATGCCATGCATCGTGGAAACATAGCCAGTTCCGGTCTTCCTGATACCAGTACAGTTGACCGCTTTCAGTCCATACATGGATCCTGCCCCGCTGATTCAAGGGGCGGGCTCCCGATTCAAAATGCCAGGTAAAGAGGGGGAAAAACAATCCATCGGGAACAGCATCACCGTCCTGGTCCACCCGGACAAATTGTATGGCCAGATGAGACACCTTTACCATTTTTGCTGGAATAGTATTACCCGACGCATGGAGGGGCAGGGTCAGTTTACGATAATGATCACCCGGCTCCCATTCGTCAGTAAGTCCGATGATGTGGTGCACGTCGGTTTGCATGCCCTGTCCAAGATTTCGCTGAATGAGGGCAAGCACCACTTCGACCTGCTCAGGCAGGGTCCGATAGAGAACACCCTCCTGATAGGGTAGAAATCCTTCTTTTTCCGAGTTGGGGGTTAGAATACATGGACTCAGGTAAAACCCCTGGTCGTGGGGAACCAGCAGGAACACAACATGACCCCGGGAAATGGTTCGGAATTCGGGAATAGTCGAAAGAATATCGGTCTTTTGGGTCTCCCTGGGAGACTCTCCACCCCTGCCGGCCTTGGGCTCGGATTCATTCTCCGGGTCTGCAAGAAACAGATCAATCTCTTGTGTTTCCCCGGGTTTTGGTTTTCTTTTCTGAGTACCGAAGCCGGAGTGCCGCTTCTTTCCGGTTCTTTCCTTATGTACAGGCTGGGATGAGAACAGGTCGAGCTGCAGGTCATCCTGCTCATGCGTGCCGGCAGTCTGCTCCCCTGTTCGGTCATTCCTGCCCGGTGTTTCCGGCTCCTGTGCCTCTTCCCAATCCAGAGCGTGTTGTACAAGCTCCAATGGCCATTCGGGGGGCAAGAGGCTGTGCTCATGAAGGGCAAAAATGAGGGCTCCACCATGGATGCAGGGCCGCTGTGCTCCACAGTCGCAGCTCAAGGAAAATTCTGTGTCGGTCCATCGGAGATCGACTCCTGCAGGTTCTACCAGGTCAGGATCGAAGACCAGGCCCCTTATGCGGTTTTCCTCTTCCCGAAGGTTCCGGACAAACCTATTTTTCCAGAGCATTCTAGCCGGACCGACTCCAGCCCTGCGCAAATAACCGGGAACTTCTTCAAACAGGTAAAACTTCATTCTGTTGACCGATCCATAATCCCGGCCATATCCCGGGGCAGGTCAGCCCGAATCTGATATGCCTTTCCATCCCCGTCGGTCCAACTCAAACTCCAGCTATGCAGGGCTTGCCGATCGAGAACAAGAGCTTCCCTGTCCCCCTGATCAAGCTCTCTGCGGATCCATTTTACATAGAGGTTCGGATCGGTGCCGTACATTTTATCGCCTACCAGGGGAGTTCCCAGGGCCTCCATGGTAGCTCGAATCTGGTGGGTTTTTCCCGTTATGAGCTTGCATTGAACCAGGGTATAGGAACCATGCTGAGACAGGGATCGCACCAGGGTTGTACTGGGTATCCTGAGATCATACGGAAGATTTTCAGACTCCCGGGGCGTAAGGAAGAGTACTTTTTTCTGTATTGAGGTCCGGGTATCGGGTGTGAGATATCCGGAAACCTCTGTCCAGGTGTTGGGTTCCAGATCAGGGCACCCATGAACAAGGCAGAGATACTCTTTGTCCAGGTGATTATCCCGAATGAGCCCGTGCCAATAACGGTTTCCTTTTTTTGTTTTTGCCATAATCACACAACCCGAG
>SKVS01000228.1 GCA_007129335.1 Spirochaetaceae bacterium | reverse complement strand
ATTCTTGTTCCCGACCGGGATGAGTACCGAATTTCCGTCAGGAGCGAGGACCATACGAAACCCACTGATGTCATTATTCGAAAAGCCCTTCGGGGTATTGGCTACGGCGGCGGCCATGTGCACATGGGGGGCGGCAGCATACCCCGGGATTTGTTTCCGGGCGAACATTCCCTTCGAAACCGTTTCCTGGTTGCAATGGGAATGGAAGAACGGTAAACTCCCAAAAGCCCCCATGAAAATCCATAGGGTACCATTCTAGAAAACAAGGCAATACTGTGAATAACCAGGAACAAACTTCCCCAAGCGACACCCTTACCCGACTGCAATACGGTGAGAGAAACTACCTCATTATTGGAACCGCCCACATTTCCCGGGAAAGCGTTCTGGAAGTGCAGCACCATATTTCCACCGAATCTCCCCACCGGGTATGCGTGGAGCTCGATCAGGGTCGTTACCAGGCTCTAAACCAGGATCAACGTTGGCAAAACCTGGACATTTTTAAAATTATTAAAGAAAAAAAAGCCTTTCTTCTTCTGGGAAACCTGGTTCTTTCAGCCAGCCAAAAAAGAATGGGCATGGATATTGGGGTCAAGCCGGGGGAGGAAATGAAAGCGGCTTTGGACACCGCTAAGAATTCGGGAATTCCTGTTTCCCTGATTGACCGGGAAATTCAGACAACCCTCCGGAGAGCCTGGGGAATGAGCGGCTTTTGGGGTAAGAACAAACTCCTGGCATCCCTGCTCGCAGGGGCATTTACCACCGAAAAAATCAGTGAAGAAGAGCTGGAGAAGCTGAAGGACAAGAGCGCTCTCCAGACCATGCTGGAGGAGGTTGCGGATTACCTGCCATCGGTGAAGAAGGTTCTTATTGATGAACGGGACGAATACCTGGCGAAGAAGCTCTTCCTGGCACCCCAACCCAATGAAACAAACATTCTTGCGGTCGTAGGAGCCGGGCATGTTCCGGGAATGATCCGCTGGCTCGATGAACTCCACAATCAGAAAACTGACTCCGAGGTGAGGGCAATAGAAGTTATTCCTCCCCCAAGCCTCCTGTCAAAAGCATTCCCCTGGCTATTATCCGGGTTTATTTTAGGTCTCATAATCTGGGGTTTTATTTCCGGGGGCTCAGCCCAGGGCTTTACCAACTTTGGACGGTGGGTTCTGGTAAATGGAACGCTTTCGGGGCTGGGAACTATTCTTGCCCTGGGACATCCCCTGACCATTGCCCTGGCCATTCTTGGGGCTCCCCTTACGAGCCTGAATCCCACCATTGGCGTGGGTTTTGTCACCGGTCTTGCTGAGGCTGCCCTCAGAAAACCCCGGGTTCAGGATTTCGAACACCTCCAGGAAGATATTCTGTCCCTGAAAGGCTTCTACCGGAATCGGGTAACCCGCATACTCCTGGTGTTCCTGTTCTCCAGTATCGGCAGCGCTTTGGGAACATTCATTGGCATACCCCTGCTGTTTCCCTAGAGTGCCAGGCTTCAATAAGAACGCCTGGTCTCAATAGGATGAAGGACCTCAATCGCTCCAAGTCAGGCTTTTTTTGATTGCTTCCTGAATGGTCCCAACACTGGTCCAGGATGGCTCCTTCTCGGTTCTTCCGGACTTTGGGCCCAGACGATGGATGAAACCCAGCTCCCCAGCGGCAGTAAATCGCTGCTTTTCATGACTGACCGGACGCAGTTCCCCCGACAGACTCACCTCACCGGTAACAGCCAAATGCCTGCTCAGGGACTGTCCGGTCCGGGCAGACATAATCGCCAGGGCAGCGGGAAGCTCCACCCCGACCTCGGCAATTTTCATTCCCCCGGCAACATTGACATACACATCCTGATCGCTCAGCCGTATACCCCCATGCTTCTCCAGAACTGCACAAATTCTGCTAATTCTTCGGGCATCTATACGGTCGCTGTACACCCTTCCATATCCTCCCTGGGCCGGGATGGTCAGGGCCTGAATTTCCACCACAAGAATCCTTGAGCCTTCAAAAATTGGGGCAGCCACAACCCCGGGAGGCATGGGTGTATCCCGGTCCACAAGAAAAACCTTTGAGGGATCGGTCAACTCTTCCAAACCCTCACCTCCCATAATGAACAGCCCAACTTCATCGACACTTCCGAATCGGTTCTTGTGGGCCCGAAGGAACCGCACCTCGGCTCCCGAATGCTCGAACATGAGTACCCCGTCTACCATGTGCTCAATGAGCTTGGGTCCGGCTATGGAACCCTCTTTGGTAACATGGGCAATAAAAAACACCCCTGCCCCATTATGTCTTGCCCATTCGGATATTCCGTACACCGACATTTTCATTTGATTCACAGTTCCAGGCGCACTGTCCAAGGTCTGGGTTAGCAGGGTCTGTACAGAGTCCACAATGATTAAGGAAGGCTGAACCTTGTTTAATCCTTCAAGAATTATTTCCAATTGGGGATTTGCAAGAACATGAATACGATCAATAGGAATTCCTAAACGGTCTGCCCGCAGCTTTATATGACTGGCCGATTCCTCCCCGGAAATATACAAAACGTCTGCCTGTTTTTGGTACGCAGAAGCGGCCTGGAGCATGAGGGTTGATTTTCCAATGCCCGGCTCCCCCCCAAGAAGAATACTCGACCCCCGCATAATACCCCCACCGAGAACCCGGTCTAATTCGTTCAAGCCGGATACATAGCGGCTTTGGGTATGGGGTACTACCTGGGACAGAACCTGGGGAACCATTTCCCCGGAACTTTCCAGGGTTCCCTGACCCTCATTTCCCGGTCGTGTAACTTTTTTTCTTGCGCTTTTTCCCAGGGCAAGCACGGGATTGGAATCCAGGTTTTCAACCTTCATTTCCTTAAAGGAGTTCCATTCTCCGCAAGCCGGACATTTGCCGAGCCAGCGTCCCTCTTCATGGCCGCATTGGGTACAGAGGAAGAGGGTACTTGGTTTCTTTGCCATTCTATCGCCTCACTTGACTTATTGGGATTCAGCCCGTATTGTGCCCTATGGACCATAAGGATTATCGCCTGGCTGCAATTATGTTCACCGACATTGTCGGGTTCAGCAAAATGATGGAACAGGACGAGGCAGGAACCCTTGTACTGCTGGAATACCACAATACCCTCATCCGCAAGCATATTCAGGACTACGGCGGCACGGTTATTAAGACCATAGGCGATGCCTTTTTGGCTGATTTCCCTAACACGGTCAATGCAGCAAAATCTGCCCTGGCAATACAGACCGAGCTGGGTCAGTATAATCAGGAAAACAGGGAAAAGTCACTGGTCCTGCGCATAGGTATTCATCTTGGGGATATTTACTTTTACGATAACGATGCCCTCGGAGAGGGTATTAATATTGCAAGCCGTCTGCAGAGCCTGTGCAATCCCGGAAGAATATGCATATCCCAGGATGTGTACAACCTGGTAGCCAATAAACTCCCGAATAGTGAAATTCGAGAAATGGGCGATGTTCGCCTGAAAAATATCAGCAGGGAAATCCGTGCCTACGAAATTCTGACCGAGGGCAGTCCGAAAGAACAAGCTGCAAAACCCGAAACCCAATCGGAAAAGAAAAAACCCTTGGGCCCCGCATTGACCCAGGATGGCGCAGTCGACGTCCATGCGCTGAAAACCCTTATACTTTCAGAGATTAAACGTACGGGTAAACGCATGACTCCTGAACACATCCGCAGCTGGTATTCCCATTCCCCCGAAGGCCTGGATGATGCGGTCGATGCATTACTGGAACGGGGACTCCTTGCCAAGCCCGGCTCCCAACAGACCCAAAGCCACGCCCAAGCATTTACCCCGAAACCCCAAACCGACAGTTTCGAACGGGGTCTGCAAGAATTCAAGGAAGCAACCTTTGAAATTGGGCGCGAACTGAAAAAGGCCTTTGTCAGCGCAGAACAATGGTTAAAAACCACAAATCAGAATTCAAACCTGACCCTCCCGGACCGGCGTTCAAACGGAGGGGATGACGGGAAGGATAAGCGGGTGGAAAAGCAATGGGACAAGGTCCTGGAACTATCCCTGCCAAATCCCGACGATGAAACGGTTATTGTACAGGAATACCGTAAACAAACCGAAGCGAGCATGAAAAAAATGCACCAGGGGCTCATCAGTCATGCTGGTTCGTATTTTGGTGTAAACGGTTTCCTTTTTGCCATATGGGCCTTTACCATGTTCGGAGGTTTTCCCTGGTTTCTCATCCCCGCCCTCGCCTGGGGCATTGGCATGACAAGCCATTGGGGATGGGTAAGCCGAAGAAAACGGGAGCACCAGGAATTATCATCCCTCCCTGGACTTACAAAACATCAGTTAAAGATCCTCAGGGGGCTGCACAAGAACAGGGACAAATGGCAGGGCAAGGCCCTGAGTAATGGAGCTACCTCGGTGTTCCTGTTTGTCCTGAACATGATTACCAGCCCCATGGTACCCTGGTCCCTCATACCCGTCAGCATCATGTCCATTGGAAGCCTGGCTTCCTACCCCTCATACCGGGAACGGAAAAATGAGTTTCTGGCTGAATTACGGGCTCAGGGACTGCCTACCGAATTACTCAGTTCACGACAGGACCGGAAAGCACTCCAGGGATACCTGGGGAAAATGCCCCAGGAAGCAACCCCCATGGAACTGGAAGCCGCAAGGCTCCGGGCTGTAATTCTAAATCAATTGAACCACATCAATACCAAGGATCCCCTGGGCTCCGACTTCCCCGACCTTCTGGACGATTATGTTAAGCAGATATCAGAACTGTCGAGAAAGAGCGCAACCATTAAACAGCTGTCCGTAGAATTGAGCCCTTCCAAACTCCAAAAAGAACTGGAGGAACTGACCCATCAAAAGGCCAGCACCACAAACCTGGGATTGCAAAGCGAATATCAGAAGGGAATCGATCAAATAATCCGCCAGCAAAAATCTTACCAGGAGCTTGTTTCCCAGGAAAAGGTCATTACTCTTCGCCTGGCAAATGCCATGAACTCCTTGCGGCAGATTCAACTGGAACTCGTGCGGATGGATTCATACGACCCAAACCAGGCAGGCTTATCGGATTCAGACCTGCTTTCCCGGACAAGTCGAATAGACAGCTATGTGGAGAATCTCAGGGAAGGTTACCTCGCCCTGGAAAGTTCGGATTTT
>SKVS01000380.1 GCA_007129335.1 Spirochaetaceae bacterium | reverse complement strand
TTTGCGGACCCCAGTGCTGAAATAGGAGCACTTAGTTCCCTAGGGGTTCAAACCCTGGCAAATATTCTAGTCTTCCTGGTGTTTTTTGCGATGGGGTGGATCATTGGATTGAGCTTCTACCGGTTCAGGCTCATTGCCGGACTGGCGTCCATCCTTGCAGGCTTGTTTCTCATGAGCACCATCTCCTCCCTCTGGGGACAGGGTTTTGAGTTTGTTATTCCTGGTTTGCGACTGCCAAGAATTCAGAATCCCGGTGTGTTCACGGCCTTTGGGATAACCCTGGTTTCCCTGGTGGGACAGTTCGGGATTTTGTACGGATTGATCCGGAAAATGCCGGTGAAGGTTCAGTAAGCGGACTAAAATGGAGGAACTTCAAATGCCGAAATCAGCAACATCAACACCAACAAGCCAATACATGGTAGAGGTCCATGAACTGACCAAAAGCTATGGTTCAGTTCAGGCAGTCCGGGGAATTTCCTTCAATGTAGAACGGGGTGAGATTTTTGGAATCCTTGGCCCTAACGGTGCGGGAAAAACCACAACCCTGGAAATATTGGAAGCCCTGAGAAAAAGCGATGGGGGCATGGCATTGGTTGCGGGGTACGATGTGTCATTGAACCCCGAAGAGGTAAAACGATCCATTGGGGTGCAAATTCAGTCGGCTAACTTTTTTGACAAGGTACGGCTGCAGGAGCTCCTGGGCTTTGCCCTAAGTGTCTACCAGGTCCGTGGTATGACTCCTTACCAACTCCTGGAACGGGTGCAGCTCCAGGACAAAGCCCGCTCGTATCCTGAACAGTTATCCGGCGGACAGCTGCAACGGTTCAGCATTGCCATGGCTATTGCCCATTCACCCGAACTGCTTTTTTTGGATGAACCGACCACCGGACTTGATCCCCAGGCCCGGAGGAACACCTGGGAGCTGATCAAGAACCTGAGAAATGAAGGAATAACCATTGTTCTTACCACCCATTACATGGACGAAGCTGAAGACCTGTGTGACCGCATTGCTATTATGGATCAGGGAAAAATTATTGCCCTGGATACTCCGGAAAAACTTGTTCAGGGTTTATTAGATTCCGGGTTCACCAAGACCAGGGAAATTCGGCCGGCAACCCTGGATGATGTGTTTATCCAATTGACCGGGAAAGAACTGAGGGACTAATCATGATCAAATACCTAAAAACATCGCTGCATTTGGCTAAGCTCCAGTCTATTCGCATTCTGCGGGATCCGGTGGGGACTATTATTCTTTTCGGTTTGCCCATGATTTTGCTGATTGTTTCCGGGGCATTCACCACGAATACCGACTCCTTATCGTTGAATACTGCTTTGGTAAACGAATCAAACCATGAAATTTCCTTTGCTGTAGCTGAAGCGTTGGAATCTGTTGGGATGTTAAAAATAATTGCCGATGCTCAGGCTCAGGATGAAGCGCAGGTTTTTGATGAAGCAGCTGTTTCTGGAGAAACCCCGGCGGCAGCTATTGAGTATGCTCTGGATTATGCTTTGGAGCGTGCTCTGGAGCGACTGCGAAATGGGGATTTGGATGTGGTAATTCATCTCCCGAAGGATTTTGGATCGGTTTCGGCCATGAATGAAGGCTTGCCCGGTGGAAATATTGAGCTGTACATCGATGAGACCCGGGGTCAAACCGGGGATATTGCCCGGAGTATTCTGAATGGAATTATTTTAGAGCTTAACCAGGCAATTATTGGGGTTCAAATGCCCCTGAACCTGGTGCAAAGGTCGGTTCTTGGGGATGGGGTTATGCCCATCAGCATTGTTTTTACCTTTTTTTCCGCCCTCGGTTTGTTCATGATGGGAGTATTCGGTGCTGCAACCCTGTTACCCATGGATCGAAAGACCGGGGCATTGCGGCGACTGCACGCCATGCCCCTTTCCGGTGGTCAGCTGCTCATTGGAACCATGCTGTCCTTTGGAATTTTGGCCCTGTTTTTGCTCGCTGTCATGACCGCAACGGCTGTGCTGGCTTTCAGAATGCCCTTGCCAGAGAATTTGGTACTGTATGGATTTTTTGCCCTGGTTTCCACGGTAATGCTCCTGGGTCTGGGTTTTGCCATTTCCGGGATCAGTAAGTCTCCTTCCCAGGCGGATGTGTACGGACAAATTGTGTTCTTTGCCTCCCTGGCGCTGGGTGGAGTTTGGGTTCCCCAATCCTTTTTTCCCGATATTCTTAAGGCCATAAGTAGGTTTATTCCCCTGACCCCGGTCATCGACGGGTTTCAGAACATCCTCCATAGAGGACCGGGTTTTACGGACTTACTTCCCCAGTTCGGGGTCATTGGATTGTGGATTTTGATTTGCTACACCATTGGCGTGAAGACCTTTCGCTGGGAATAAGGGGAGAGAGAAGGGGTGGGAATAGAGGTAAGAAATCCTCCTGAAGTATGGGTGGATTTTTGTGCAAATTGAAAGTTGAACTTGCAATTTGCGAAAATATTGCCTATGCTTGACCTATGATTGCTCGAAAAAGTGCCTTGCGGGTGCAAAACCTGGCGGCTCAGTTTCCTATTGTTGTCATCACCGGTGCTCGTCAGACAGGTAAAACTACGCTTATCAGAAGTCTTTACCCTGATTATCCCTACTTCAATCTGGAGCGCCCCGATACCTTGGCCAGATTGATGGATGATCCCTTGGGTGTTCTGAAGAGTCTCCCCCAGGGTTGTGGCATTATTGATGAAGCCCAGCGCTTTCCAGAGTTGCCTTCGTGGTTGCAGGTTCTGGTGGATGAAGATCCCCGACCTGGCCGAATCTTTCTGACTGGGAGCAATCAACCGCTACTCAAGTCGCAGGTCAACCAGTCTCTCGCAGGGAGAGCTGCGTATGTAAACTTGCATCCCTTCAGTCAGGAAGAGTTGGGTGCTCTCTCAACTGATTTTACTGACTTTTCGCACTGGCTTTTTAAAGGTTTTTATCCTCCCCTCTACGACAGACCCTTTGAGCCTTTAGATTGGTTCGCTCAGTATGTACAAACCTATTTAGAGCGGGACCTGACCCAGTTGATCCAGGTCAAGAATTGGCAGAGTTTTCACCGCTTTTTGAAACTTTGTGCCGGCAGAACTGGTCAGGTTCTGAACCTTTCGGACCTGGCCAGAGATACGGATGTTTCCCATACCACCATCAAACACTGGCTCAGTGTTCTGGAAGCCAGTTATTTAATTTTCCTCTTGCCTCCCTGGCATTCCAACTACAACAAACGTTTGGTTAAAAGTCCAAAGCTCTATTTTTATGATGTGGGCTTGGCCGGTCACTTGGCAGGAATCAGTGAAAAAAGCCAGTGGGAATCCCATCCCTTACAGGGGGCCTTTTTTGAAAGCCTTGTGGTGGCTGAACTGGTCAAACGACGGTCGAGCCGGGCCCTTTCCAGTAACTGGTATTTTTGGTCCAGTCCCTCGGGAATGGAGATTGATCTTATTGAAGAACGGGGCCAGGATGTGCGGGCCTATGAAATAAAGTCAACAGCTACCTTTCGGCCTCAACAGGTTCAGCACCTGCTCGCTTGGGCCGATCTTGCCCGTGTACCCCAGGAGCACTTATTTCTTTTGAATAATGGAGATGAAACCTTACGTTACCGAGGTGTTTCGGTCTGCCCCTGGTGGAAGTCACCGTAAGACTGTTCACGGATGAACGGGCTACTTTTCCCTAACTTCTGACCTGTAAGCCGAGTTAACATTCTATGGCATCGAAATGTTTCCCTCACTGATACATTATGATTCGCGGGCGTGGATCCAGGTCTACCACTTCCTGGGGAGTCATCAGCGGGTTGTCAAAATGTATTCCAGGACGGTCAGAATAGAAGTACCAGAGTTTAAAGGCCTTGGTCGGGATCTGGGTGATTGTGGCATTGTATGCATGGGTGCTGCGCTTTTCTGCTGGGGATCCCCAACCCGAGGTGGAATGTACTAATTCCACCTGAGGAAACTCGACCTGAATTGCAGAGTGATTCCTGACCATATGACTCTTGAACTGATGAAAAATGAGAAACCTGGTGTTTGGTAAATTATTCTGGACCAAATAGTCGCTCATATACTGTTGCATCCAGGTGAGTTCTTCGCCCAGAACAAAACCGATCTCCCTCATTGGTCGTTCGGTCCGCCATTCAAAATCAACCGCAAGGTGGACATTCGGGTGAACCAGGTAGGGGAGTAACCGATCCATGGCTTCTTGTAAGCTGTACCGGCCAATCTGATGATCCAGGATAATGTGAACATTATGTTCTTCTGCGTACTGAATATATCGGTTTACCGTGGCATCGCTGATAAACCCAATTAATCCTTCGGGTTGAACCGTACCGTAGATAAGGTAAATCGCTGGAATTACCCGGTATTCGGGTAAGAGTTCCTGGTATACCTGGGCTGTTGCGGTTACCAGTTCCACCAATTCCGGCAGGCTGTGACGACCAACAATCCCCATGAATCGGGAGTTCGGGTGACCATAATAGGCTACTAGAATTTCCTGAGGTTCTTGAGTATCGGGTGGTGAAATTGCTGGTTCTTGATCTTCGCTGGAATCAGTAGATTCCTCTGTTTCAGAAGGATCAACCGGAGTAGCAGGTTCGTCCGGAGTAGAAGGATCCTCCGGATCTGTTTCTGGAACTTCCTCAGGTTGGGTAGGGGGTTGATCCGTTTCATCTGGCTCAGGTGGGCTTGGCTCCTCCTGTTTTTCACTCTCATGAGGGTCTAAAGGTGACTCTGGGACCACGCTTGATTCTTGTTCCTGGGTAGTACTGAGGGACACGAGATGGTTGGTAAAAGGCTTTTCTGAATCATCAACAAAGTCTCGGATGAGAAGAGACTCGTTGGTTGTTCCAATGAGGGGCACAGTAGCAACCAGTGCCATGAGGATAACAAGCATAGGTATTTTCATACAGGCAAATAATAGGAAAATTACCCTGGGGGTGCAAGGCTGAAACGAAATAAACTGCATGAAATCCCCAGCCATCCCACCAGAAGGTAAACATGTTGCATCAAAGCTTGTGGTAAGTACTATATACGGGGGTAAGTAATTTCGCATAAATCCACCTGTGAGGTAGCGTACAGTATGTACCACAGGCTTCGATGCACTTATAACGAAAACTGTGCTTGACATCCGACACAGTGTCGGGTATAGTTTCCGACA
>SKVS01000083.1 GCA_007129335.1 Spirochaetaceae bacterium | reverse complement strand
TTTTCAGCACCGCATTAGCGGTTTACGAACTTTGGCTGGAAACAAAACTGCACCAGGCAGGATTAATGCTCACCGCAACCATTCCCCTGGCATCCCTCCTCACCGTAGTTACGGGAGTTCTAGGCGTACTCATTCTCCAACCGGACCGGGTTCCCATTATTATAAAGGAAACCGATCCCCTGGCCCTGCCCACAGCCCTCCAACTCATTGAACAGCTGTTTCCCCCGAACATGTTCGCAGTTTTCGTGAGCAATGCAGGATATTTGCTTCCCCTGTTGGTCGGTGCATTCCTGGTTGGGCTTGCTTTCCACTATCCCAAGGTCCATGCTAATCCCAGCATTGAACTGTTCGACAGTCTCAGCCGCATATTTTTCCGCATAAATTACTACATTATAGAAGCCATGATCATTGGCTTGGGTGCCCTTGGGGGATTCCGCATGCTCCAACTTCGCGGCTCAAGCGATTTGGACCTGTTCCTGGAGCTCCTGTTCATTCTCATTGGATTGTTCCTGGTCCTGGCCATTGTGATTTATCCGGCGATCCTGTACTTCCTGGGCGGCCGGAAAAATCCCTTTCCCTGGTTGCGCGGAGCAATTCTGCCCATGGTGGTAGGCCTTCTTTCAGGAGACACCTATTTTACCCTGCCCTTCCTGTACCGGTTCGGCCGGGATAATCACCTCGTACCCAGGAAAATTGGCTCTCCTACCTATTCGTTCACCATGATGTTTGCCCGCTCGGGAACTGCCATGGTCATTGCAGTAAGCTTTCTGGTCATTCTCCAGTCCTACAGCAGCCTTGAACTGACCCTGATGCAGTACCTCTGGGTGCTGGGAGCCAGTTTTGGAGCCTCCTTCCTCCTTATTGGGGTACCGGCAATGGGTGTGCTGGTGGGATTGTCCCTCATTTCCCAGTGGTACGGCCAGGGACTTGAGGAGGGCTTCCTTATTCTTCTGCCAGCAGCACCCTTTCTCATTGCCATTGGAGTCACCCTGGATACCCTGACCTCCAGTTTACTTACCACTCTGGTAGCCCGCTGGACCAAGCTGGAAATGAAACCGGCAAAATGATCACATGAATACAAATTCTGTGGTAGTTTTTCAAAAGAGCTGTATATTTATAATTATGAGAATACGAACATTTCTATCCCGCTTCATGCTTGTTGCGGGACTCCTGGCATTCGTGCCCATTGGACTTATGGCTGATTCCGGGGACAGTAATACTCCGGTGTACCTTATCAACAACAAGTCGCTGGGTTTTCAGGCTGGCGCTCTGTCGGGCATTGGCCTGAGCTACCAACAATGGATGGGAGCCAATGGTTTTCAGGTAACCGCAGGCATCCTGCCTTCGTACGGCAGTGATATACGGTACAATGTAGGTGCAGAGTATCAACGATCTATTTTTGGTAATAATGCCAACGAATGGCTTTCCGGCCAGCTTTATATCTATGGTGCCGGGTTCCACGGTGGTTCAATTGACCTCGATAGCGGAAGATTCGATCCAGCCTTTGGCATTGGTGTAGGAATAGGCATTGAGACTATTCTGTTCAGCCATTTTTCTATTCCCGTTGGATTGGTAAACGGTATAGGTTACACTCCAAATGAGCTTACGAAATTTGACTTCATCCTCCTGCCCCAAATAGGTTTCCGGTACCGATATAAGTAATTCCACATGCACCCGTTATGAGTGTACCAAAGCTTGTAAAAAAGCATAAACCGCCCCCACCAATGGTGGGGGTTTTTATGATGCACCCCGAAATATGGTGTGTTTTACATTCTTCTGTACACTCTATATAGTCTATATAGTCTACATAGTCAAAACAATATGAATGGTTGTTTGCTCTATGGATTCCACCCGGTTCACAAAACTTTCAAAGTTAATACCAACCTTGCGGCAGGCTTCGCTGAGGTAAGACAGGTAATACAATCCCAGGTTCATCTGTTCACCCGAAGGGGTATTCTCGTAAAAGTCTTTCAGGCTTTTACCGGTAATGTTGGTGGAAATGCGGTGGTTGATTTTCTTGCGGAACTCGTCGAACCCGTGTTTCTTGTTGCTGATCATGAAATGCATTTTTGCCCGGTCACCCGCTTCGGGTCTCCGCTTGCTCAGGCGGCACAACACATAAATATTATCATCCCGCAGAAAGGCAGGATGGTAGGTGGCAGCAAGAGCATCCATACTCATGGAAACCAAGAGCTCAACCATCATAAGGGCAAGATATTCGGGAATTGAGGAACGCTCCATTGCAGTGGCGAGCTGCCCCTGGATTTGGCGGATGAGCTGAAAGTAGCCCGTGCTTCCCTGGTGGATTGTCAGCACAAAGAATACCAGAGGATTGAGGGTGTCCAGAAATTTCTCCGCAAGAAACTGGTGTACCTTTTTCTCCTCATCCTGAAGATGCTCATTCAACCGGATGGACTCGTGAACAGGCTCCAATATGATGTTTTTCATTTCCTGAATGCCATCTTTGTGCTTTGCCAGAAAATCCCGCAGAAGGGATGCGTTAATTTTCGTCTTGTAATCGATGGGATTCTTAATATTATGCCGGTTCCAATGCTTGATCATGTCCGATTCCACTACCGCCGCCATGACATTGGTGTCGAATTGCCGATAGAGCATACCGTAGGTCAAAAGTTTGACCAGGTCAATTATTCCTTTCCGTTTGGATATAACCTCGGCCAGGGGTAGTTCAATTTTGCTCAGGTATCCCAACAGCTGCATGCGCTGAATGGTAGAAGGGGAAAAATCCACCACATGAATACCGTACTCTTCCACCCCGTCAGATAATTTGAACCGGCTGATTTTGCGATTCTGGCTGGTAAAATAATGCACCCCGTCTTCGGTAAAAATGAGACGCATTGGAATGTCCAGAACTCCCCGGGATGAGGCTGTTGTACTCATGGTAATGTTTATAGTAGTCGAGCATGGAACCATGCGCAACAGGTTTTTTCCTTTGTTTGGTATTGTTGTTCTTGTACGCCTGTATCAATCCTGCCTATGTTCACCTCTTTTTCCAGGATCGATGCCGATGCATTTCAAGAAACCCTAGGCCAACAAAATGAGTTCGGGCCGCAGAATCATGAGCAAACCAAAGAACAAAAGGAACAAGCCTGCAGCCAGCTTGAGCACCCGTCCCTGGGTCTGACTCAACCGGGCAGAGCTGAAGGAATACACAAATCCTGCCAAAATGACCAGCAAGGGAATAATGTACACCAACGCATAGATCCCGGTCCAAAAGACATAGGCAGGTAAACCGGAATACCGGGATACCAGGGTGGCCATGTACACCGCGGGCAGCATGGCCGTGCAGCCCAGCTCCACCAGGTTCACGAACAGGGCAAGAATTACCGTACCCCCCAGAGCCGCCGCAAGATTCCTCCGTCCCATGCCGGGATTCTGCAGCTTCTGTACAATTGCCCTTGACCGGGAATGGATGATTTTTTGATTCTTTTGGGAAATGGAAAGGGACGGTCCTGCCTTGAACCAGAAAAAGTCCTTCAAATGAAGAATACCCGCTCCCAGAATCATGAGCCCCAGAATAATCAACAATACCGGGCCGAACCGTTCCAGGGCAAGGGAACCGGCTAAAACCATAATCATAATAAACCCAAAATACACCAGGGCTGAGGCCCCAATAAAAATGCCCCCAATGAGAACCATGTGGCTGCGCTTTTTGGTGTGGGTCAGCAGGGATAAGAGTATTGCAAGCACCGTAAAGGCACAGGGATTAAACCCGTCAGCCAGGGCAATGGCAGCCACAAACAGAGGAAAGGGCAGGGCCTGGCTGGCTTGGCGAATGACCCCTGGAGGAGTCAAAAAAATAGAAACAAACCCGCCGAGAACCACCAGTCCAAGAAAACCTGCAAGCCACAAATGCCCCCCAACCCGACCCTTCGGGAATCCAAGAAGGAAATACGCAACCCCATAAACCCCAAGAACAGCCAACCAAGCAAACCAATATGCCGGCCTCGTGGTCAGGGGCCGGGTAGCCTCAGACCCCAGATAAGAATCGGTGAGCAACCCTGCCCTATTTCCCTCAGATCCCGGAACCCCAGATTGGCTGAGCTCCCGGTTCATGACATCCAGCACCGCATCCAGCAGCTGGCTTTGGAATCCAAAATACGCCTGATAGGGACCAATATATTCCAGGGGTCCCGTCTCGGAGGCAAATCCAATGAAGGTAAGGTCCCCAATAACCGTGCGGGGAATGCCCGGGCTGGTGACCCCATTGCGGGTGCGGTACTCGGCCCACAAACCGGTTTCCCGGTTTACATCCACCGTGTGAATGCGGAGATTCGGGTAGGTCTGTTGAAGCTGGTCCAGGAATCGCTGCTGGCGGACACAGTTGGGGCAGGTGTCGCTTTTAAAATAAACCATATGGGCCGGAGGATCCCGGGGCGGTACCCAGTCGCGGGCAAGAAGAACATGGGGGAGCAGAAGAATCAAACCCAGCACGACCAAGCAGAGCCTTCTGGGGACCAAGATCTTGGGGGCTGGAGGCAGAATATCGGCCACTCAGGTTTCCCGTATATCGATTACTTCCAGAATATGGGCAGAGACCGATGCAATAAACCTGTCCTTGTCCATTCCGGTTACCTTCATAATACACACTGCGTTGGTAGGCTTATCCCCCGGCCAGGTTCCAATGGAAACAATATTTCCTCCATGGCTGGTAACATCCTGTCCGAGCTTGGCCAGTTCGCCCGCTTCCTCGGGGATTCGCAGGGTTGCCCGCAGGCCCTTTTCCCGGGTGCCGAACAAATCGATAAAGAGCTTAAAAATATCCGACTCGGTAACGATTCCCACGGGGTATCCGTCGGCATCCACAACGGGCAGACAGCTGATATCGTTGTCCACCATGGTTCGGGCGGCGTCTTCTACCAAATCTTTCGGGGTGGCGGTTAACACTTTTTTCGTCATAACCTTGGTAACCGTGAGCTTCGACAGCAGTCGGGCCATTTCGTACACATCAAGGGTAGACGCAGGAGAAGGCGATGCGTACAGCAGGTCCTTTTCGCTGACAATTCCCACAAGTTTCTTGTTGTGCTGATCCAGGACCGGAAGGTGATGTATGTGTTCCCGGCGTATGAGTTCCTGAGCATCGGTTACAGGGGTCGTGGTTTGTACCATGAAGAGGTTTCGACTCATTATTGTTT
>SKVS01000264.1 GCA_007129335.1 Spirochaetaceae bacterium | reverse complement strand
CTCCGGGTTACCCGGTTTATATAGGGTTGCCAGGGTCCATTACCCAAGCGTTCGACCGACTTGCTCAGGCCATAGGATGTACGGATATTGTCATTCTGAATTTCCCCATAATACTCGTACCCGGTTATAGGTTCCCCAGTTCCGCTGAAGCTTTTTCTTCTGGTAAAGCTGGATTCCAGGGCAAAATCTGCGGAAACAGTTCCGGGTTGAAGATCGGTTCCATTGGGATCATCGGTGAATAAGTACTCATTAATACCCACACCATTGCTGTCCAGGGGCCATACCAGGGTGCTCGGTACCCGGGCATTCCCGTCGTTAACCATGGTTTCAATGGTCCGGTCAATTCTGGTACCATCCAGATAATGTTCTTCCCATATGGCGTATTTGCCTGAGTTACTTTCGTTCGCAGAACTGTGAAAAACCCATCCGGTGTCATCGCTTTTTACGTAGTACTCGTACAGCACAAAATCAATACCCAGGGCAAGTTCGGGGTATACCCGCTGAACAACCTTTTGCCAACCTGTGGCAGGTGTGTTCACAGGACCAACCTCCAGTTCAACCCGAAGGGTGGAATCCCCGTAGTTCCGGTCAAAGGAAAGTGTTTGGTCTGCCAAGTCAGCCGGGGTTTTACTCCCTGTCGGGTCTAAATCTGAGATTACAGCAGGATCAATACTCCGGGCTGATCGAAGTTCAGAGGAAGAGCTGTCGAACAGGGCAAGGTTTGCTTCCAATACAGGAATGATACCTGCAAGAGGCTGAACCCGTTCGGCAACCTGGGAAGGAATCTCGAAACCTGTGGTTGGAAGGAAATTACATCCTCCCAAAAACAGCAGGAACAGGACTAAGCCTGTTAAAAAAATACTTTTTTTCATGGTTTACCACCTTTTTACATTGTTTATAAAAATACTACCCTATTGGGAGAAATTCAATGGTCAGAAACAAATTTCTTCTAATTCCGGTGGACGTACAACAACCTGTCCAAATGGGAAAAGCTCTTTTCTAATAATACCAGCCCCAGGGCTACCGAGATTGCCGAACCAAGAATAGCTCCTGTTCCCAGGGGTAGGGTTGGAATGTACGCGCTTCTGAAAAACAATTCAAGAATGGTTAGGGTACAGGTTCCCAGAAAGAAAAACACAGCGCATCCAAAGGCTTTCCTGAATTGATTAACATAGAACAGGAAATTGAGAATGCAAATCAACACAACCTGAAAAAAAACAATTCCCAGGTTCATAATCCAAATAGAGGGAACAAGCTGAGGAAATAGTCTGGTCAAGTAAGCTGTTACACCCAGGAGTATTGCAACCATTATTCCCTGTACCAGGGTAATTGTACGTATTTCCGAGAATACGGTTCTTTTTAGCCTTACCATGGAAGCCTGAATATCCGTGTATGGACGGTGATCAAGAGCACTGAGGAATTTTCGCAGGTAGATAGAGAAATTTGTCTCAGCATAGATAACAAAATAAACCATGCCCGCAATAAGGGTAAGATTCCCCAAGTATACCGCAAAGTCGTAGGGTGCAAAGAGGTAAACTCTGGTACGGCCCTGGGGTTCTCCATAAGCTATCCAGTACAGGATTTTTTCGCTCCACAATCCCGCAGCGTAGAACCAACCGGTCAGTATGAGTCTCCAAAATTGGGTCAGGGTTTCCCTGATCCGGTTTTCCAAATCGAAAACCATTTTAGGTGGATACTCCCACAAGCAGAGGCCCACAAGGGCAAGGGTCAAAAGAAAATTGCTGATGCCGTAAACCAGCATGAGCTGACCAATGGATGGTTGCTGGCCAAGCAGGAAAATAAGCCCAATAGACATAGCCATGGAGACCAGAAAAGCTCCCAAAAGCCGGACATACCAACGCAACAGGCTGACTACAATAAGAACCAGCCACGATCCATTGAGTCCCAGGGCAAACAGGAGAAATCCTAATCGGAATGTTGGGTCAAAAATGCTTCCCGAAGGGTCAGCAAAGCGGAGAATTCCCAGGGCAATAACCAGTCCCAGCAACCCCACTGGAACCAGGAATACCAAAAGAGCTCCCATTACCTGCCGTTCCTGACGTATGTAAACC
Organism: Spirochaetaceae bacterium; assembly: GCA_007129335.1. Lineage (GTDB taxonomy): Bacteria > Spirochaetota > Spirochaetia > DSM-27196 > Salinispiraceae > SKVS01. Next base: position 3,088 of record SKVS01000264.1, on the reverse strand, counting down.
AGATCAGCGCTCACCCGGGTAAACAGGTAGTGCAGGGGAGCGTTTCCCAGAAAAAAGAAGGCAAAGCCGTATACAAGGGGCCCGTAAAGGTTTTCCAGTCCCCCTTCAATATCCGGGGAGGCGGTAATAATGGTTAAATTAATAATAGACAGGATCCACGGCCCCGCGACTATGAAAACACCCGTAAAGGCTGCCTGAAGAGCGTAACTCATGTAGCTGCGCCCTACAATTTTTCGAAGGGTAAAGCCTATTCCTGCCATAGGGTGTCCTTGTACAATTCCCGGTATCGGTTAATAAGCACATCCCGGGAGTACACCGTTTCCAGGAGTTTCCGGTTTTTCTCCATGGTTTGGGCCACTTCCTGGGCATGTTCCCGAATGTAGAATACGTTTTCCGCCAGTTTTTGGGGATTCTTCGGCGGGCTCAGATAATGGGGATTATAGTCCAGCATTTCGCCAATATTCCCTACATTTGTTGCCACGGCTGGAACATTGGCACACCAGGCTTCCAGAATGACCAGGGGTTGGGCTTCTCGAATGCTTGTTAACATCAGTACATCGAGGAAGGCATAGTATTCCAGCACATTCTGTCTTCCGGTGAACAAGAAACGGTCGGTTATCCCCAGACTCTCTACCAGAAGCTGACAATCTTCGTAGTATCCCGGATCCTCATCGGTGGGACCAATACAGTGAACGGTAGCGTCGGAGTAGGTGTCGAGAATGATTTTTGCAGCATTTATGAAGGTTTTAATATCTTTTATAGGAACAACCCGGCCAACCAGTCCTACATGAAATCCTTCCCGGGGTTTGCGTTGAACTGCAAACCTGTCCAGGGGAATGCCATTGGGTATTACATAGGTGTTTTCCGGGTTTGCCCCCATTTCCAACTGATGCATTCGGTTTTCCGCGAACAAGGCGGTTATTCGGTCGGCCTCGGTGTAACAGAGTTTGCTCATTCGGTTATAGGTTTTAATCCACATATCCCGCTGGTATCCCCGGACAAATTCGGACTTGCGAATTTCCATTTCCCGTTCTTTATGGTATAGCCCGTGCTCGGTTAGGATGAAGGGTTTGCCTTTCCGGTATTTGGCACACAGGGCTGCAAGTCCTGCAAATCCGGTAGATACTGCGTGGTACACATCCGCCTCGGGAGCCGGGCTGGTAAATGCGGTATATATAAGCTCGTGGGCTGACTTCCATGCCCAAAAATAGTCGCTAAAGGGGTAAATAGGATTGTTTTTCTGATTATGGTGGGTTATGAAGTTCCAGATTTGGGGGTAACGGATTGCATTGCTCAGTTGGTTGCTGCCTTCGGGAATGGCTTCAATGAGGGATTTCAAGGGCTGGGGTTCCCCCTTTGCCATTTTCCCATGGGCACGAATGATTTCCCGAATGAGCATCGACTTTTTCACCCTTGGGATTCGGGGCTCCTTTTTTTTCCGTCGGGTTTGTGTCGGTTGGGTGAGGACAATGTTTCGGTGTTCGACTACATTTTCGGGAAGGGTGTACCGCAGAGGGGTTTTTGAGTCGGGTGAAATGGTCCAGAGCACAAAATCAATTTCCCCAAGGCCCTGTATGAGATCGTGTACCCAGGAGCTCACCCCACCGGTAATGTAGGGATACGATCCTTCAATAACAAAACAGACTCTCAATCGGGTGTTATTGTTCTTCATGGGTGCCCCTCATTCAGTCAATTCAGTCCACACCAGCATTCTGGTTCCAGAAATACGACAATGCCACCAGCTGGGAGTTCTCCGATTGTATACTGCCAGCGGCAAGAATTCCTGCGGTTTCTGCAAACCGGCCTAGGTAAAACTGAATTTCCCCATCCAGCAGGGTTGTGGTTTCGTGGGAAAAAAGATTAGCCGAACCGGAGTCGTGGAGAAATGCCCTGGCCTGACTGGGCAGATCGAGTTCTAACAAAAGCTGTACGTGGCTAATTCCGTCTGGCTCTTCATACAAGTGTTCCTCCCAAAATGCCCTGCTGTAGGCAAAGGCTTCCCGGAGGTAAAATTTGAACAGCCCCTGGTGGTCCCGGTGTATCTGGGCAAATTCCTTGTACGTTGTAATAATCAGGCGGTACAGTTTTTGTTTATCTCCCTCATCTTCCTCCAGTTCCAGGAGGGTTTTGTAGCTCTGAATTCGTTGGCTGAACCTGCTTTCGATCGTAATGAGTTTCTCGGCGGCAATCTGAACTATTTCCTTGTCTTCGTAGGTAAGGATTTTTTTTAGAATTCGGGTGATCGAGTGTACAAGGGAAAAGGAAATATTCCGTTTGGAAAGTATTCGTTCAATTTCAGAAAGGCTGTAAGGTTCTATATTCAAGGGAACCAGATTTGTTCGTAGGAACATGAATTCCTCGGGACTAATTGCTTCCCGTTCCATTCCCAGAAGGGCGGTTTGAGGGGTTCGGGGGGAATAGGGTGAACGCTTGGTTCGAAACAAGTCAAAGGGGTTCATACTTTTTGTATTTCCAAGAGCTGCTCAGCCTTTTGCAAAATGAGCATAGGGTCGGGAAGTTCATTCCCCCGGTATATCCCGTATCCGAAAATCGGTTCCCATCCTTTCATATTCATTGACAGAATACCCAGTAAATCGAGCATGAGCATGGATGTACCGTCTTCTTCCATGTCATCTATGAGTAAGGCGTATTGTTTTTTTTCCTTGTAATGAAATATTTCGGTTCGTTGGGGAAGAATCTGGTTCATGAGGGTCATCATGGTGGTAATCTGGTCCGGATCCGGGTCTGGCGGGTGAACGATTTCCAATAAAATGAGGCTCAGGCTTGATTTTTCCTGGAAGGTTAGCTGTACAGCGTTGTTCAATTTCCGAATGAACTGGGAATACAGGGGCATGCCCGTGTGGGAGTTTACTTCGGTTGTTTCAAAGAACTCATCCTGCTCAATAATGCGTTCCAATACCGGTTCGGATAAGCGGATAACCAACTGGAGCAGTATTTCTGTATTCCGGTTATATTTTCCGAAAGGCATTTTCTCAATAGATACTACTCCCCAGGGCCTGTGGCGAATAATTATTGGATAGGCAAGAATGGTCTGTCCATCATCCAGGCGCTCAATTCCAGGCTCGCT
>SKVS01000383.1 GCA_007129335.1 Spirochaetaceae bacterium | reverse complement strand
CGGGAATTCTCCGGGGAGATGTAGTTCTTACCTTCAACGGTATTCCGGTGAATAATCTTGCAGATGTCATGGAAACTCTCGGTTCTCTTGAAGCAGGACAAACAGTACCTGTTGGAATTACCCGGGGCGGACAAGCCCAAACCCTGAATCTAACCCTGGAAACCCGATTAAATCAGCCCCTCATCGGTGTTACCGGTGTTGGCCAACGACCTGAACGTATAATCCAGGAACTTCCGGAAGACCAGACCATACCCTTGTCAAACAAACGAGGACCAGCAAGAATGGAGGGACCACAACGAATGATTCACCCGATGTATCGGCAATAATCAGTCATCAACAGAAACAAAAACAGGAGGCCAGTGATGGAAAAAAGACCGAGCATTCGAACTCAAGTAACGCTCATTCTTTTAACCACCACCCTCCTGACTCTGTTCATTATAGCCAGCGTGTTTCTTTTACTAACCGCTGGTTATAGTAGAAGTCTGGGAAGAAGCTATGTAGAAGGAGCTGCATCAGAGCTCAGGGAAACGCTTGTTCAGCAATCCTCTATTCAGAACCTTCATCCCGATGAAATCCGCACCCTTATCCGAAGACAAAATCTGCCATCGGACATTGTGGTTCGTCTTGTGAACGAAAGGGGCCAGGTCATTTTTACCAACGATTCTGTCCTATCGGATCAACAACCCACTCCTGATTCCCATCTTTCCCAATGGATTATGAATTCCCTGGAATCAAATCAGCGAATGAGAGAAATGCGCAGACCTCCGGGTATTCCCCAGCAAGCTCCTATCATGCACATGGGACCTCGGGGTTTTATAAATCCAAGAATGTATCAAATGAGTTTTGTTACAAACGATGGGGGTTACATACTTCAAATAGACACACCCAAAACCCTGGTTCAGGAAGTTACCCTCATGACTGCCCAGGGATTAGCTATAGCCGGATTTATCTCGCTCATAATTGCGGGTATTTTATCTTTCTTTGTTGCAAGGATTTTCTCTAAACCTGTGCAAAACCTGAACCAACTTGTATGTTCCACCAAACCTGAGGTTCTGGCAATGGATCCGGAAGTTTTCAGCCCGGAGAATACCGGTACTCTTCCTGTTGCCTCTTCCGAAATAACCAACCTGCAAACCAGTTTTTATTTTTTAGGAAAGGAACTCAGTACTCTGTATCAAAAGCTTCATCAGGAAAAAGAAAGTCTAAAATCCTTTCTTGCGGATACCAGCCATGAACTGCGAACCCCACTTATGGCTGCAGGAACATTTCTTGAGCTTGCTCAAAAAAATACTTCCGACAATGGACAATCCAATGAGCACCTGCTCGATATGGAAAGGCAATTACACCGTATGAACTCCCTGGTGCAGGGTCTGCTCCAACTTTCCCGTATTGAAGCAGATGTCTTATCTCTAGATTTCCAACCCCTCAATCCTGTAAACCAGCTGAAAACCCTGGTGAAAGATGTCTGTGCTGCCTATTCCACAACACCCTTTCATCTAACCTGGAATAAAAACCAGCAGGATGAACAGTTCCAAATCAAAACTGACCAAAGGGCATTCTCGACCATTTTCCAGAATCTCATAGAAAATTCCTTTCAACACGGTACCGATAAATCCAATTCAAATAACCCGATCCTTCGGTTGGACATCGAATGGAATAGAAGAAATGAAATTCTGGAAATTTCTATTCGGGATTCGGGACCAGGGGTTTCTCCCGAGGAACTTAAAAAACTGGGTACCCGGTTTTTCCGTGGTGAAATTTCCTACGAAAATCATTCAAACACAGGTCAGGGATTGGGATTAGGATTGGCAACAGCCCAATCCCTTGTGCAGGCATTAGGAGGTACACTGACTTTTTCTTCGGAGCAGGGCTTTTCCGTTGTGGTCAGACTCCCTGTTTAGAATCAATAACTTCATTGCCAGGGCAAACGCACTGGGTTTACCCTGATCCCATTGCCCATACACCCTCTGGTAGGATACATTCCAACCAGTATGGAAAATATCGGCGAACTGCTTGCCCTAACCACAGCCCTTTGTTGGACCATGACGAGTATGCTCTTTTCGGAAGCAGGCCGGAGAATTGGCAGTCTGAATCTGAATCTCATCCGATTGATACTGGCCATGGGAATTTTCATGACTTTTCTCGGGTTAACAGGGCAACCAGTTGTTCCCTATAACGCTTCAGCCCAGCTATGGATGTATTTAAGCCTTTCAGGTTTGGTAGGATTCGTTTTCGGGGATCTGTTTCTTTTCCGGGCCTTTGTCCTCATTGGAGCCCGTCTCTCCATGCTCGTTTATTCCAGCGTCCCAGTCATTACCCTTTTTCTTGGTTGGATTTTCCTCAGAGAAACCATTGGGGCAGAAGAGTTTCTTGGTATTGTCCTAACGTTAACAGGAATAGCAACGGTAGTCTTATTTCGTGCACCTGCTCCCCATGAACCCGATCCTGCCGAAATTATTCATCGAAAAAAAAGGTTTACCCAGGGAATTTTGTTCGGATTTTTGGGAGCAGTAGGACAGGCAGGGGGTTTAATTATTGCCCGTTTTGGTGCAGGAACAGAATTTTCAGCCTTCGGAGCAACACAAATACGGGTTATTGCAGGAATAGTGGGTTTTTCCCTGATTTTTTTGTTTACCCGAAGGTTCAAGAATTTTTTCTCCAGCATTCGTAATTACCGTGCCATGGTACTGGTAGCCGCGGGAGCATTCTTTGGGCCCTTCCTTGGAGTAAGCCTGGGCCTTCGGGCCGCCCAGCTGACTACTGCCGGAATAGCTGCAACCCTCATGGCCATTACTCCTGTGCTCATTATTCCCCCTTCGGTCATACTGTATAAGGAAAAAATTACCCCATTGGAAATTCTGGGAACCTTTGTAACCCTGGCAGGGGTCGCAATTCTCGTATAAGTAAGGATACACTATACCCATGATTCAGGTATGCGTTTTTCTCGGAAATCCCGGCAGGGAATACAGCAAAACCCGGCATAATGTAGGTTGGATTATTGCTGATTACCTCGACAATCAAGGCAGACTTGCCACACCATGGACGAAAAAATTCAAAGGAAACTATGCCAGGGCAACCCTGGGAGTACAGAACATTCATCTGCTGAAACCGGAGCTGTTTTACAACAAATCAGGGGAAAGCCTCCAAGCCATGTTACAATTCTATAAAATCCCAACAGATCAGGTTCTTGTGGTACACGATGATTTGGAATCGCCCTTTGAAACCCTTACCCTCCAATTCTCCGGAGGACTCGGCGGAAACAACGGATTAAGGTCCATCCAGCAACATTGCGGAGGACCAGACTTCTACCGCTTGAAGGTAGGAATTGGTAGACCGGTTCATGGAAAACCCGATGCATGGGTACTGGGCAAGTTTACTCCAGATGAGGAAATTACCCTCCCAACCATTCTTCAGAAGGCTGATCAACTTTTAGAAAAGGTTATCCTTGACCCATCCCTGGAACACCAAATAAAAAAGGGGAACAAAGAGCGTTGGTCTCTTTAATCCCCTAAAGTTATCGTAACGTATATATCTCGCGAACAGGGCAGCTTGTACTACAGTTCGGTGAAATCCAGTGTTGCAAAATGATCATCCAATGTTTCGGCTCTACGAATAACCTTTGCCTTACCATCGGCAGTTAATAGAACTTCTGCAGACCGGAGTTTTCCATTGTAGTTAAATCCCATTGCATGACCATGGGCACCAGTATCGTGTATAGCAAGGTAATCCCCAACTTCAATTTCCGGCAATTGTCTGTCTATGGCAAATTTATCGTTATTCTCGCAGAGGCTGCCAGTAACATCATAAACATGGCTTTCCCGATTATGTTCTTTTCCCAGAACAGTAATATGGTGGTACGCATTATACATGCCAGGCCGCATGAGATTCGCCATGGTAGCATCCAATCCCACGTATTGCTTATAAATGTTCTTTTTATGTTGAACCTTGGAAATAAGCCATCCGTGAGGTCCAGTAACAACCCGACCGTTTTCCATAACAATCCGTAGAGGATCGCAGCCATTTTTCAGAATCATGGATGAATACAGCTGCTGGACACCCTTGCTGACAAAGTCCAGGTCAACGGGACTTTGGTCTGTCCGGTATGGAATGCCAATTCCACCACCCATGTTCACAAATTCTATGGTAATTCCCAGTTTTTGTTTCACTTCGATAACCAGATCAAAAAGCATTCTGGCGGTTTCAATAAAATACGTGGGATCCAGTTCGTTAGACGCTACCATGGTATGGAGTCCAAACCTTTTGACCCCTTTTTCTTGACAAATCTTATATCCCTGGAACAACTGATCCCGGGTAAAACCATATTTTGCCTCTTCCGGTTTTCCAATTATGGCATTTCCTTCTCTCAAGGGTCCGGGATTGTACCGAAAACAAATGAGCTCGGGTAATCCGTCGGCTTCTTCCTCCAGGAAATCGATATGGGAAATATCGTCCAGGTTAATAATTACTCCCATGTCCTTTGCTTTCCGGTACTCATATCCTGCGGTATTGTTTGAGGTAAAAATAATATTTTCACCTTGAATCCCAATTCGGCTGCATAATTCTAGTTCGGTGTAGGAACTGCAGTCAAAACCCATTCCCTCTTCAGCAAGTATTTTCATGATGTGGGGATTTGGCAGGGCCTTTACCGCATAAAAATTCCTGTATCCCCCTGCTTCTCCCTTGGTATCGGGTACCCAGGAAAAAGCTCTCTTCATTTCCCTTGCTGTAGCTCGAATCCCCTTCTCATCGTAAACATGATAGGGTGTGGGAACAAGCGATTCATTATCTTTAACCCATTGCAGATTAACAGGCACATGTTTTGTATTCAAAATTACCTTCCTTAGCGGTTTATTTGCAGTTGTACTGTGTTTAACTGAAAGTATGCAAGGATTGGGTGAATGTCAATATTGAACTAAGACAAACCTTATAGCATTTCTTTGACAGAAAAAAATAGAAATTTATTGTTGACTATTTTTATAGGTTATTATATCTTAAGCCCATGGTCTCCTTAGACTGTGGATTTTGGTTATGCTTTTGAAAAAACAGTATGTTTTTTCGGTGATCCTCTGTTAGAGGTCGTGGTTTCTGGTATGGCGCAGGTAGTCTGGTACACTACCTGCGTTTTTTTATACCCGGTGGGTTATGTATTTTCCACTTTCAATATTCGCCATATGCGTTAGCCCTG
>SKVS01000343.1 GCA_007129335.1 Spirochaetaceae bacterium | reverse complement strand
ATGAAGAAGTTGCTTGTTTTACTTGCAATGGTGGGGCTGGTGTTTTCGTGCCGGCTGGTGGATCCGGTGGAGATTGAAGGCTCAAGAGCTGCATTACCTATCACCTTAGCTTTAGGTGAAACTACTGCAGAATATTCAATGGTAGGAATTAAATACTTTTATGTTAGTGGATTGGATGCTGACACATTGTATTCAGTGACTATTGATTCAATGACAGGCTCTGCTGATTACTGGGATCTCAACAGTATCTATGTATTCCAAAACGTTGAGGATGCGCAAAGCGTTGAAAATGAAGTCACATTGATTGTCATTGATGAAGGTGATTTGTTAGATGGTGGGTTAGTGCAACTTGAACGAACAGATAAAAAATCTGTGGCTTACTTTACGGGAGTTACCGAAGCCTGGATTCGAGTTAGAGGTGGTGGAGATGCAGTACCAGCTGATGTGTTTACATTAAAGGTTGAAGCTGATGCTCCTGCTTTAACTCCCTACTTTGATTTTGAAACCAGTATTCTTTACGTTCCTAATGCTGATGGCACTGGTTACGATGAAGTTTATCTCACAGTCATTACTGTGGATGATGATGACAATATTCTCATAACCCTTGGGGATGATACTAAGGTAACTATTGAACCAGATGGAACTGTGACGGTAGATAGGCCATTTGGGCGATCCCCTGAAATGCCTATTACACTAACACTAGGCGAAGCAAAAGACGTAACATTTCCAACCACTGGTTCTGCAGGGGATAGATTTTTCCGTATTACTGGTTTAACTGAAGGTTCTGTTTACGAGCTTACAATTGATGGTATGCCAATAACTGTTGAACCTAATTGGGCATTGAACAGTGCTATTGCTGCAGAATCAGTAAAGAAAATGAATACTTGGATCAATGACTCGGAGGCCATAAAAGCTGATACCTTGTTAACCTGGACAGAAGGCGATGGTGGTGATTTGTATCCCGATGATCAGACTTTGGTTCAAGATACTCAAGATGATACAACAACAAAAGGTAGATTTACTGCAACAGCAACGGGAGAAGTGATGATTAGAATCCGCCCTGCTACAGGTGCTGCTGATGACCTGAACTGGACAGTAACAGTCTCAGCTGTCGACTAAACCATCCCAACAATTGGAGGACAAAAGAATGAAAAAAATACTTGGAATCGTATTCATGCTGCTTGTGGCAACCGCTGCATTAACAGCACTTGATGTATCTATGAATGTGGAAGGGGACATTACCCTTATCGATGAAAACCAGGAAATGGGACTGTGGACCCGGTACGAGGCCATTTTCAAAGGTGGTTCGGGGGATGTGGATTTTGCCATGGCTTTCGGTTATGACAGCATGACAGCGGAAAATCTTTTTCCCGGTGCACTGCTCGACTGGACCGTACGATTCTGGATGTTCGATGATCTGGTTACCTTGCGGGCGGGAAATCTTTGGGTCAATACCTATCGACAACGTTCATTAACCAACAAAGTAGGAACCTTCAACCAGATCTCTGGAAATGCAATGATGGTTGAAGCATATCCCATTGATGGTTTGGATGTAGCAGTAGTTCTTCCCTTTGCAGGGGTTGCTGATCAGCGATCTCCGGTTGTCGATACGGTAAAACGGGCAAATCTCTATGGAAAATATGACTTTGTTTACGGCATTGCCAGCCTGGGTGTAAATCTGGATGCAGTAAATAACCGGTACATTATTGGTACCAGTGTCGATGTTCTTGCAGTTGAGGATCTGCTTGCCCGGCTCATGTTTCAAACCGACATGAACTTTGGTGCTGGAACCCAGGAAAATAAGTACTCTGTTGGTGCCCGTTACCGGGTTCCCGTGGTTCCCTTGTCTGTTACTGCAGACTGGTACATGACCCAGGACTTCCCCAACGAGGCTGAAGCCATGAACATTGCTGCACACGGAACTGCATTGAACCTTTCTTATGATGTACTGAGCAACCTGGAAGTGTACGGTGGTTCTACTTTGAATTACGTTGCTCTTGGTGCCGATGAGTTTGAAGTATTCAATGGTTTCCTTGCTCTCAATGCAGGCGTTGAGTATGGATTTACCCGGGATCTGGATGTATTTGCCAAGCTTGAGTATGACGGTGATTTAACTTACCGCCTTGGACTTGCCTGGAGCCTTTCGTTCTAAAAAACTCGGGGCTTAATCGCCCATCTGCCGGCTCTGGACAATCGGAGCCGGCGTTTTTTTTCACTATTGATTTCACCAGTACCGGTTAAGACTTGCCGGCACTGGCAGCACATTACTTACACACAAGGAAAAACCAATGTCTCAGGATAAACTCATGAATCGTTGGCTGGTCGTGGTGGGCACCATGCTCATTATTCCCAGCGTAGGGGCGGTGTACGCCTGGAGCATTTACCGCCAGCCCCTGGCCGTATTGCTGGCAGCCCAACAGGGGGTCAGTCCCGAATCCCTGACAGCTCCGTTAAATTTTGTATTCTCCCTTATCATCCTGTTCTTTGCAGCCGGAGCAATTCCCGGCGGTCTTATTCAGGACAAAATTGGACCTAAAAAAGTCACCATAATCGGTGGAGCTCTGTTGGGATTAGGACTCATCCTGTCCAGCTTTGCCACATCGGTGCTCCACCTGTACCTGTTCTACGGCGTCATATCGGGAATTGGCATCGGCTTTGCTTACATAACCCCCCTGGCGACCTGTAACAAATGGTTTCCCGATAAGCGTGGGGCAATAAGCGGGGTTGCGGTTGCTGGAATGGGGCTCGGTACCATGATTTTCAGCCCTATCGGTGCCCTGCTCATTGAATCCATTGGACCATTCATGACCATGCGGATTCTTGGGGTGGTGTTTTTCGCCTTGGTAACCCTTGGTGCCCAGTGGATGGTCCTTCCTCCCAAGGGCTATTCCCCGGCAGGCTGGATTCCCACAACCGCCCAGAAAAATGAGGTACACTTTTCCCCTGGGCAAATGCTCCGGACCCCGGCGTTCTACCGAGTGTGGATTTCCTTCATGGTGGGTACCGCTTCGGGACTTATGATGATCGGCATTGCATCGCCGGTTGGCCAGGAGTTAGCTGGACTGACCGTAACAGAAGCTGCTGCCATTGTTGGTATGCTGGGATTATTCAACGGTGGTGGTAGGATTCTGTGGGGCAGCGTCTCCGACAAGCTTGGCAGAACCAGGACCATTGCCCTGTTTTCCCTTATAACCGCTGTGGCCATGGTAGCCTTTAATTTCATTCAAACACCGGTACCTTTTGCCCTTGCCCTGTTCACCATAACTGCCTGCTTTGGAGGCTTCATGGCGGTGTTCCCATCCTTGACCGCGGATTTTTACGGCACCAGGAACTATGGGGGAAACTACGGCATTGTGTACCTGGCCTACGGGTTTGGTGCGCCTCTGGGGGGGTGGATCGGTTCGGCATTCAGTCTGAATGTGGCGTTCAACATAGCCGCTGTCTGTGCCTTGCTGGCCTTTGGAATCATGTTGACCACGAAAAAGCCTGTTCTGGTTGTTGATTCGGACAATTACTCGGCCAATAAATCCGAAAAAAAAGCGGGCTAAGGTCCGGTTTCAAAACTACTATTACTCTAATTGTGAATGCACCTTCACAAGCCCGAGTTGATAAATGAGTATCAGCTCGGGTTTCGGGTTATTGACAAAGGTTCGAAAAATACAGCTGCCCCCACATTGGCCTACCGAATACCCTCCAATATGCCCATCAGTCGATTTCCATATTCCACATAGGTGTCAAAACTGTTTTGGTCCCTGGATGGTTCTGATCCTGTGGCCCCAGGATCGTGCAAGATTGTGGAAATATGGGGTTCAATGGAGAAGGTTCCGGAAAATCCCCCTTGCAGGGCCGAGGTTAACACCGGTATAACCATGCCCTCGCCCTCTCCTGGCCATCCATAGTCAACTGTGTTAAAGGTCGTTTCGGTTGGTTCCACGAACCGGCCGTCCTTTATATGGATTCGATCAACAAATTCCCTGACCTGTTCGAAGAACACAAGGGAGTTTTGCCGCTGCCAGGGCTTTCCCCGCCGATCGAAGGTGCCCACCGGATTGCCCGTGTCAAAAATTAGGCGGAAATTCGGGGAGTTGATTTTTTCCACAAGCCTCAGGGTATGTTCCCAGGACAGGCCGCCAAAATTGGCACAGTTTTCATGGAGGAACACAATTCCAGCGTCACTGCAGACCGACACAAGAATTTTCAATTTTTGAACAATCCAATCTTCAATTTCCGGAGTATCGGGTCGGGATTCCTTCAATGCCCGGAAACTCATTCCCCGAATGCAGGTAGTATTCAGCCGTTTCATCCGGGGAATTGCCCGGTGCAGTTCTGCAAGGGAACGGTCAAAATCCCCTTCATTCAGGGGGTCCTTGGCCCAATTTGCTACAGAGCTTGCGAAACAGTCAATGCTGAGTCCCGATTCATCGATCTCCTGGAGTACGGATTCAAATTCCTGTTCAGGTACATCGTGAATATTTTTATCATTAATATTCCGTGCTTCAATGTTGTGCCAGCCAAGGGCCTTGGTAGCAGCTATTTGGGTAGTCAGGGATGGGCCGGCTTCGTCTGCTATGCCCGAAAGTTGGTAGGGTTTATGGGTCATAGGGACAACCTTTTGCTCAGATAATCGAAGGATAAAGCGACCGAATCCAGAATATCCACACCGGGAGTTGGTTGGTCCTGCTCCACAATGTAGTATTCAACCCCTGCAAAGGCACAGGCCTCAAAAATGGCGTCCCAATTCAGATTTCCATGCCCAACTTCAGCGAACTGGGGGGCATTATCCCGCCAAAGGTAGTCCTTCACATGTACCGCAGGTGTCCTGCCTTTCAGTTTGCGAATCCAGCTTGCCGGATCGCCCCCTCCTCTTTGGATCCAGTGGGTGTCGGGTTCGGCGTACAAACTGGGGGCATGTTGAAAAATATGCTCATAGATACTTTGACCATTGAGCATTTGGAACTCGAAGTCATGGTTGTGATAACCGAATTGAATACCCTCCGCCGCAAACTCCCGGGCGTACCCTTCAAGCTCTTGAATTAGTGCAGGATAAGCCTGAATACTGCGATTCTCCAGAGGAGGAGCTCCCAATGCGGTGAAACTTGCTCCCAGTGTTTTCAGTTTTTCGGTAATTCCTTTCCTGTCGTTTCGCAAATTAGGAAGGCTCTCATGGCAGGCACAGGTGGTAAGGTTATGGGCATCCAGT
>SKVS01000330.1 GCA_007129335.1 Spirochaetaceae bacterium | reverse complement strand
CCTGCTCTGAGCATGGGCCACAGGTAATCCCTGGCAAACTCCTCCCGGGCATCCACAATGTAGAGTTTGCTCGCACCGCTTGCGTGGGCCTTCTTTTCCATTGCCTCCCAGTCTTCAACCTGGCCTACGTTCACACAAACCCCCACAATTTCCGGGTTTCCGTAGGTTTCTTTCAGCCAGGGTATAATGATCGAGGTATCAAGACCTCCCGAGTACGCCAGTACAATTTTTTTAATTCCCTTTGTTCCGGCTAGTTGACTATCCAAGCTCATACTTCCTCCATAATGGTCCGGAGAATCCGGAGTCCATCGTATAATTCGTCGTCTTTTATGGTTAACGGCGGAGCCAGGCGAATAACATTCGATCCGCTTCGCAGTACTAACAGTCCCAGTTCTTTTGCCCTGTTGATGATGTTCGGAAGGAGCTCAGGATCCCGTACTTCCACACCCCGCAAGAGTCCGCGGCCTTTCATGAATCCCAGCTTGTCAGAATCGGCGATGAGATCAGCTAGCCCATCCTCCAGAAGTTGGGACTTTTCCCTGACTACTTCCAGAAATCCCGGGGAATTCAGGGTTTCCCATATGGTTATAGCTGCGGCGCAGGTTACCGGTCCTCCCCCGAAGGTTGTTCCGTGGTCCCCTATCTGTACGAGCTCATTGACTTTTTGGGGAAGTAGGGTGGCCGACAGGGGCAGCCCCCCGGCCAGGGGTTTAGAGAGGGTGATAATATCCGGTTCCAGGCCGCAAGATTGGCTGGCAAAGAGGGTGCCTGTTCGTCCCAGGCCTGTTTGGACCTCGTCGGCGATCAGTACAATATCCAGTTCTTTGCAAAGGCGGTTTAATTCTTGGGCAAAGGCTTTTGTCATGCACGTCAACCCGCCCTCGCCCTGAACCGGTTCTACAATTACCCCGCAGAAATCCCGGTTCAAAATGCTCTTTAATCCTTCGGCATCATTGAGAGGGACAAACTCAATACCCGGTATCAGGGGTTCAAAGGGCTTGCGGTATTTTTCTGTATGGGTTGCCGACAAGGCCCCCAGGGTTCTTCCGTGGAAGCCGTTGGTACATGCCAGAATTTTGTGGCCGTTGGGATTTTTCTTCCGGCTTGCGTAGAGTCTTGCGTATTTTATTGCCCCTTCGTTTGCTTCGGTTCCGCTATTGCCAAAATGTACCGCCTGAAAATACCCTGGATCCTTCCCGGCTTCCCAGGGCTGATCCTTCTCAAGGGGGCTTGATCGGGTAAGCATTGTGGCCAGATCCACCGCTGGCTGGGTAGTGAACAGATTGGATACATGAATGAGTTTTTTTACCTGTTCGGTAATGCTCTTTTCCAGGGATTTGTTGCCGTATCCCAGGCTGTTTACTGCAATGCCCCCGGCAAAATCCAGATAGGCTCTGCCGTCAGAATCATAAAGATAGCTGCCTTTTCCATGATCCAGAACAAGGAATTCCTTCGCGTAGTTATTGGGAAATGGGGGATTCTTCTTTATAGCCATGTTGTCTCCTTGGTGTTGAACGAGCTGGATATGATTTATTTGCAATGACGGTACCCAGGTGCCCGTTGATTAATGCTTGAAGATCTTCGGCCTTGGTCATTTGACCAATGACCACCTGGGTAACCCCGTGTTTCAGGGCCGAGGCGCAGGATCTTACCTTGGGAATCATTCCCCCCTGAATGGTTTGATTCAGGATTTCCTGTTCAATTTCTTCGGGGGTCAATCGGGGAAGAACCTGCTTGTTTTTCATGACTCCAGGAATGTCGGATATATAGACCAGGCTTCGGGCCTGGAGTGCCTGGGAAAGAACCAGGGCTGCTTCATCCGCGTTAATGTTCAGCCCTTCTCCCTGCCCGTCGTCTGCAACAGAACTGAGTATAGGTACATAGCCCTGGGCGCAAAGGTCGTGGATAACCTGGGGATCCACCTGGCTCACCCTGCCGGTCCGGTTACCCGGGTTTTTGGGATCCAGGGGGGCAGCGGTAAAGAGGCCGCCATCCACCCCGCTCAGTCCTACAGCCCTCATTCCGGTCATCCGTGCCTGACGCAGGATACGGGTGTTCATGACCCCCGCCAGAATCTGGTCTACTACGGTCATTTCTTCGCTTGTGGTCATGCGGATTCCATCGAGAAATACCGGTTCCAGGCCCAGTCTCTTGCTGAGTTGGCTTACTTCATCACCTCCACCATGAACCAGTACGGGTTTATAGCTTTTCTGCAAAGAAATCATACCGGTCAGGAGGACGCGTATCCATTGAATGTTTCCTGCGGGTCTGCCGCCGATTTTTATGACAATATAGGTGCTGTTTTCCATAATTGGCCTCACAGCTCCCCGTGGTCCGGGAGGCCAAGGGTTTCCTCGAAACCGAATCGGATGTTCATATTCTGAACCGCTTGTCCGCTTGCACCCTTGTATAGATTATCGATGACAGAGAGCAGAAAGATGCGGTCTTCATCCCGGTGGTAGGTAAAGTCACAGCGGTTTGTGCCCCGTACATGGGAGGTCTGGGGTATGGTGCTGGTATATCGTATCCAGGGCCTGTTTTCATAGCAGTCCAGAAATGCCTGGTGTATTGCTTCATCAGTTATACCTTTTTTCAATCCCAGGGATGTGGTAACAGCCATTCCCTGCTGTATGGGTACCAGGTGAGGAGTAAAATAAACCCTGGCTGGCTGGGTGTTGTTCTGGCCAGGGGACCAGCGGTCGATTTCCTGTTGAATTTCCTGGGTGTGCCGGTGCTGTCTGCCGGGGTTATAGGCGTTAACATTTTCTGTACGGGTACAGAACAGCAGGTTTTCCCGGGCTTTTTTCCCTGCGCCAGAAATCCCGCTCAGAGCGTTAACAATAATGTCTGTTTCAACCATGTTTTCCCGAATCAGGGGAAGAAGGGGAAGGAGGGTCGCTGTGGGGTAGCAACCGGGGTTTGCAATCAGGTCTGCTTGAGAAATTTCTGGGGTCATCCATTCCGACAGGCCGTATACTGCCTTGTTCAGCAGGTCGGGCCGGGGAGGTTGCTGGTTGTATGCCCGAAAAAAAATATTCGGATCCGAAATGCGAAAATCCGCTGACAGGTCAACGACCACCGAGGTTTGGAAAAAAGGTTTGCAAATTTCTGCACTGGCCAGATGGGGCAGCGCGGCAAAGACTATATCAATCCCTGCCTTGGCCGCAGTGGATAGATCAACATAACAGTGGTTTGTGCAGGAGGTTTTTTCCCGAACAGAATTTCCCAGAGAGGGATCCAGTTCCATAAGGGGGGTGCCCGATGAGCTTGAGGATACAGGATAAATGTGGGTAACTTCCGGATGGGTGGAAAGGAGGCGCAACAGGATCTGTCCGGTATATCCTGTGGTGCCTAGGATTGCTGCTTTCATGGTATTACTACTCCTGAAAATCGGGAATGCGGGTTCTGAGCTCGGTGAAAAAATCTTCCTGAGCGAACCCCTCCCGGAGGATGATAAGAACGGTGTCATCCCCTGCTATGGTGCCAATGAGGGTTTCAAAATGCATGGCGTCCATTGCCAGAGCCAGACTGTTGGCGTGACCAATAAGGGTTCGAATAACACCGAGGTTTGCGGAAAACTCAATTCCTACGTAGCCCCGTTGAAAATCAAGAATATAGCTGCGCTCCGTTTCCCTGCGCTCTTCTTCCGAGGGCATGGTATAAAAATAGCCGTCTATGCCCTGGCTTACCTTACCGACTTTCAGGAACTTAAGATCCCTCGAAAGGGTTGCCTGGGTTACTCCATAGCCTTCTTTTTGTAGGTGGTGTAATAACTCTTCCTGGCTGCTTATTCTCTGATTCCGGATAATGGTGCGAATAGCCCGCAATCTGCTGGTCCGTTCTTTCATGAAATCCTCATAAATATACAGTTAATATGCATAAACAATAGGGTATTTTAGAATTATATGCAATAACCCGGGAAAATGCCTGGGAACAATGGTTCATCTCCAGTGAAATTAATCCGATATAGGTAGTAGACCCAGAGCAAACGCATGGCAATGAAAGGCGCTGGCAGACTATAGATTCAAAGGAGTAACTCGACAATTGTTAGTTAATCCTTTGAATCTATAGTCATAAGTGCCCTGGTTTTCCTGGACTTTGGTTTTTTCAATGTCAATATTCGCCATATGCGTTTGCCCTGGTAGTAGACCACGAAGGCAGGTATCGATGATTAGCGATGGCCACATATCCCTATCACTCTCCGATGATGCAATGGCTGCGTACCTTACCCTGAGACCCCATGGAATCGATCAGAATCTCCTGAGTTTTGAAGAGGTACAACAAGTTCTGACCGAGCAGGGGGTAATCGAAGGAGTTCATTGGGAGCGGGTCAGAAGTGCGGTACAGGCTTGTACTGCCTCAACAGCGGTTATTCGGAATCTGCTCATAGCCAAAGGACGCAAACCCCTCCCCAAAATACCCGAGCATTTGGTTTTCCATCCCCGTATTAAAGAGCTCGATCCCTTGTTCAGGTTTGGTGAGGTTCGTGATGAGGATGGAGATTTTCATCAACCCGAATCCCAGGGTGAATTATCCATAGACTATCGCTCTAAGTCGTCCGTTTTCATTGTTCAAAAGGGAATGGTGCTGGCAATCAGGCGACCAGAAAAGGATGGGGAATTCGGTGCTACAGTAAAGGGTGAAATGGTTCCCTATCAAACCCTCTCTTCACCGGTCCTTACTCCTGGATCGAATCTTATGGAGGAGAACGGGAAAATTATCTGCCAGGTAGATGGCCGACTGGTATGGAATGAGAAGTCATTCGGTGTATCCCGGGTTCTGGAAATTGGAGGAGATGTGGGGTACGCCACGGGGAACATTCGATTCCCCGGCGACCTGGTATTAAAGGGGCGAATCCAGGACCGATTCAGCGTTTGGGTTGGGGGGGACATCAGGGCTGCCATGACCCTGGATTGCTGGGATGTGTATTGTGCAGGTAATCTCTTGGTGAACGAAGGAATTATTGGCAGGGGAAAGGCCCTGCTTCGGGTCAAGGGAAATATTCAAGGAAAGTTTATAGAAAATTGTCATGTGGATGTCCTTGGATCCATAAAGGTATTAACGGGAATTCTTAACTGCGAACTGTATTCCAATCATGAACTGCATTCAGGAGACCGGGGTAAGCTCATGGGTGGGCTTCTCATGGTTCGGGATCTTCTGGACACCTTTTCCCTGGGGAATAGTGTGGGCTTAGCGACTCGGGTTTTTCTTGGGTATGATTTTGTTG
>SKVS01000022.1 GCA_007129335.1 Spirochaetaceae bacterium | reverse complement strand
TGGTGAAAAACGGATGCCGGCTTGTGAGCGAAGGGGCAAACATGCCCACCGAGGCAGAAGGTGTCAAGGTATTCCTGGAAGCAGAGGTTCTGTTCGGGCCGGGAAAAGCTGCGAATGCCGGTGGGGTAGCTACCAGCGGTCTGGAAATGAGCCAAAATTCCATGCGTCTGGCCTGGCCGGCTGAGGAAGTAGACAGGAGACTCCAGGAAATCATGGTACGCATACACGCATCGGCATCCGAAGCTGCGTGCCGGTATGCAAGTCCTCATAATTATGTTGCTGGAGCAAATATTGCCGGTTTTACCAAGGTTGCTGATGCCATGCTGGAGCAAGGGTTGATTTAGTTTCTATCCACAGGTGCTCGTTTATAGACCACAGCAAGGGATTGAACAGGATCGGCATAAAGCCACCAGGATTCATCCTGGGGCGGAGATATCCAGCGGATACAATGGGTATCTCCATAGGGTTCAATTTGGCTGTTCATGCCTTCCAGACGGTAAATAAGCCCCGGATCGCTTTGGCGCAATCCAACAAAGAGCATATCTGCTTCCACCAGATCATGAAAAAAATGAGTTCCCAGG
This sequence comes from Spirochaetaceae bacterium, assembly GCA_007129335.1. Taxonomy (GTDB): domain Bacteria; phylum Spirochaetota; class Spirochaetia; order DSM-27196; family Salinispiraceae; genus SKVS01. The sequence goes on along the minus strand of SKVS01000022.1, from coordinate 4,669 downwards.
GAAATATCGGGGCTTAAGTCGGGATGCATCCAGTCCATTTCACCCAGTACCTGAACCCGGCGAATATCTCCAAATTCAACGGGAACGCCCATTGCCGGAGTGCTTGTTCCCCACCTTCCAGGGCCCAGGAGAACCAGATTTCTCCGGTGACCATCGAGGGAGCGCACCAGCTGTCCTACCTGGCGGGCAACCCGATAATGCCCTTCCTTATCCAAAAGGGAATAGCCCTTTGGTTCAATCCAGATAATAGTATGAATCGGTATATGTCTAGACCGGCCAATTACCGGCGAATGGACTCTTAAAAGTATTTCATTCTCTGGGAGGCTGGGTTGTTCATCCGGAGCAGCCTGATCCATCCGCATTTGGAAGGGACGGCATTGAAGAATATTTATCCAGGGATTGGTATTATTTGCATCCCACCGATGATCCCACTGGGCAGTAAACTCCAGTTCCACATGGGTTCCATAGGTCTCCCTCAATATTCTGGCCGCTTCCCGAAGGGTTTCTGCAAAATCAGTGGTAGACATAAGGGGATTGAGGGATGGTTCCCGTACCGTAAGAGGATCAAGTCCGTATTCCCGGGCTTGACGTTCCCTCCTCCAATCCCTCTCGAAAAAAAAGTCCGGCAATTCAAGGCTCTGCCCCGGATCGGCACTGATGAGTATTTCCTGAAGACCCTGGGCCAGGTGGGGCGTATTCTCTCTGTCAGGTTCAATACCTAAATCCAGCACATCCATGTGTCTTTGCCGAGAACGGTGGTCTTCCCTGTCCAGATTCCTCAGGGGGGCATTCAGGCTGACCACCCAGGGGAAGTCATCTGCAACCCGGTCTACAGCTCTGGTCCCCAGACCCATGACAATTCGGGCCATGCCCGCCTGAGGATCGATGTCCCTGTGCCAGGCGAAGGCGTTATAACTGACAACAGTACCAGCCAGATCGGGGAAAAAATACCGGCCCCTACGTCGTCCGCTTACCCGTTGGACCAGCAAGGCCATTTGTTCATCCTTTTCCAGGACTCCCCGATCCCGCCGGTATTCCAAGGCCTCGGTACTCATGGTACCCGCGTAGATTCGTTTTACTGCAGCACAAAATTCATTCAGACGCTGGGACAGATTTCCCTGGTTGGTACAGAAAATGGACTCATATTTCCCGGCAAAAGCGTTTCCGTAATTGTCTTCCAGAAGGCTGGAACTCCGGACAATAATGGGCGAGCCCCCGTAATAATCCAGAATATCCTGAAACCCATCCAGGGTTTGCTGGGAAAACTCACCTTGAATCATTCTGGTCTGAAGTTCTTTATTCCGGTGCAGGAATGTGTTGGGATTTTTTAGTTCCAACCGGTCCCACCAGCAATCGTTGTCCACAAGAAACGAATAAAACACATCGGATCCAATATAAAAACTGTCATGATCTTCAAGGTAATCTACAATTCGTGCCTTCTTACCCATGAGGATTCTGCGGGAGGTTATCATTCCCGCTGCTTTACCCCCAATGAAGCCAGAGCCAACCATACGCCGCCAGATTTTCAGTACGGCTACACTGGGAACAAATTCCAGAGCCAGCTGGTACATTTTAGGATCATTGGTCATGATCATGCGAATAACCATTTTCCGTAATCGATTATGCTCCTGATCAAGATTTGTCGGTACTTCCATATCCGCTTCCATGAAAGCCTGAACCTGATCGACCACGCTTTGAAAATGCATGAAAACCTGGTCCCATACATCTACCTGACGGTGAGGTGCTGCCGGCAGTCCCCGCCAGACCGCACTGTGACGAACAAAGGATTCCATAGCGCTGTTTTGCACCGGTGCTGCAGCTCCCAGTGGCTCAGCCCACCGATAGAGTATGCCGTGGTGTGTTTGACTGAAGCCTTCCCTGGTCTTGATTGCCTGAAGATACCGTACCCCTCCATATAGATAGGCATCGAGCCAAACCTGGGTAGTGCTGCGAATAGGATCAATCGCCTGAGCGCTGTGAACACCCCAGTTCAGGGAAAAATACGCAACGGTGTCCATGAGCCGCAGGTAGGGACAGGTCAGCCGGAAAAAATTGCCGATCATGCGGTCGGAATAGGAGGTTTCCTGAAGATCCGAAAGAGAATCGAAAACGTAGACTCCTCCGGGTCCGTTGGTAGTAATGGTTCGGTGAATTTGGGTTATAAAGTTTTCAAAACCAGCCTCGGGGTGAACCTCCACAATTTGCAGACCCGGCTGTGGCTGGAGAACAGGATCATGGTTGGCAAAGCGGAAATAAACCGCTGGCAGGGGATTTTTCTTTGGATACTCAGGAGTTCCAAGTACCTGTTTTACCAGAACTTGGGAAACTTGCTGATAAACATCCACCGAGTTTATACGCCAAACTACATTGTCTCCCACCAAAAGCCCTGAGCTCACCTGATCCACCGCGGGAATACCCGAAAAGAAAGGCTGATGTGAAGTATTGGGCATGGAATTCCTCCTGGTTTCTCCTGGTATCTGTTGGTTTGCTGCTGATATGTTCTGTCAACCGGTTATCCCTGAATATCTTTACCAGTATAGCCATGAAAAACCCCAGAGGAATAGACGATTGCCTGTAAGTACCAGTATTTTCTCCATATGAAGTATACAAATCTAACCAAACCCCAAACAGCTGTAGCAGGCTATCTTGTTTCCGATGCTGCCGGTATGGGTATCCATTGGATATATTCTCAGGGCAAGCTTTCCTCTATTGCCAAAAACCACGGCGGCGAACTGGAATTCCTCGAGCCAGATCAGCAGAATTACCAGGGAGTTCCGGCGTTTTTTGCTCACCCATTACGCAAAGCCGGCGAGGGTTCAAACTACAGCGAATATGTACGAATCCTTTTTCGCGCCTTGAATGAATCGGGCTTTTCCCCGGGCGACTATATTCGGGCATTTGGAGAACACTTCGGGGTGGGCGGAACCTATGTGGGATACGCCGACAGCCCCATGCGGGAAACTATTTACAACATGGCCCACCGAGCAAAAGAACTCAGTACAACCATTCAGAACATGAAGACTTCCCTGCCCCTGGACAAACAGGCCAGTGCTGCCCACTACATAAGCAGGTACTTCTTTGAATTCGACGGGAATGAGCTGAAACAAACTGTCCGTGCCCCTTTGAAACTCCAGGAATTTTCCCAGGATGAACTGCAGGAGGTAGACCGGATCATTGATGGAGTTATGAGTTTATCCAGTCCCCTTGGGCCGGAGGATGATCAAATGCCCGCATTATCCCGGGCTACCGTATTGCCAGCTCTCTATTCTGACTCTGAGCTCGACGCCATCGGAGAACAGGCCATAAGAATTACCAACAATCATGCATTGGCGGTTGCCTATGGGTTGTTTTTCCACCGGATCATGGCTGACCTGTATTCCCTGTCTCCATCCGATACGGGAAAAAACAGCTTCATTCGATCAATACAAAAACATAAAGATTTGCTTCCAGAAAAGTCCCGAAACCTCGTTCAGGAAGCCCTCGACTCCCAGGAACTGGATTACCGGGGCATGACCAAGCACTTCGGTGCTGCCTGTCATGTGGACATGGCTGTTCCCCTGAGTATCCATATCCTTTTACACACCACCAGTTTTACCGAAGCAGTACGGGTAAACAACCGTGCCAGCGGAGATAACTGTGGTCGGGCAGTGTTCCTGGGACCCATTGCCGGTGTGCTGTATGGTGTTGGTGGGGAAAATGGCATTCCCCTAGAATGGATGGAAAAAACCGTTCTTTTGGAAGAGATTACCCAAAATCCCGGATGGAAAAAACTGGGTACAATGTCATAACTGCAGTCTAGGCATTCCACCCCAGAGCTCAAACAAACGATCATCCCTGCCACAGCGGGTGCGGTAGAAGTCATACCGAATAGGGTTCTTTAAATAGTAGCCCTGATGGTATTCTTCTGCAGGGAAAAAGGCTTCGTAACGAAGTATTTCCGTTTGAATTCTGCCATTCAAGAGACCGGAATTCTCCAGATCCATGAGGCTTTTATACGCAATTTCTCGTTGGTATTCGTTGTGGTAAAAAATTGCGCTACGATAATGGGGGCCCCGGTCACAGAATTGCCCCGCTCCATCCAGGGGATCAATATTCACCCAAAAAATATTCAACACTTCCTGAAAGCTCAAGATCTGGGGATCGTACACAATCTGAACAACTTCCAGATGTCCTGTTCCTCCCCGGACAACCTGTTCGTATGTGGGATTGACTACATGCCCTCCGCTGAATCCCGAGGTTGTCTGTAATACACCCGGGGTTTTATCGTAGGGGGGCTCCATGCACCAAAAGCATCCACCCGCCAGGGTTGCCAATGCGTAACCCTGTTCCAGGGCTTGCTCAATATCCGGAAAACCTGGCGACAGGCCAGGGGGTTCTGATAGAGTCTGGGATTCTGAGGTTTGAGGAGTACCTCCTCCAAAAAGAAAGAAGAGGCTGATAAATATTCCCAAAAGGGAAAACATTAATCTGACTGTTTTCATAAGATTAAGATACAAACGAAACAGACCAGGAGAAAGGATTTTTGCGAGCACCAGTGGAAAAACAGAATTCATTGCCAAATTCATAATCGATTTCATCAAATTGAGGTTTAAAAATCCATCGCCCTAGTGAGTCAATAAAACCGTATTTATCATTTAATTTAACGGCATACCAGTTTTGATAGTAGTCG
>SKVS01000180.1 GCA_007129335.1 Spirochaetaceae bacterium | reverse complement strand
CTATCCTGTACCCGAACCGAAGTACGGGGTACAGGCTTGGGACCTGAGGTATACCAGTACGGATTTTGACGGGTCGCCAATAACTATTCATGCCCAGTTTTTTGTGCCCTTTATCCAGGGTGCCAGACAGGAATTACCAGTGTATGTTTTTGCATCCGGAACTACGGGAATCGGAGATGACAGCGCACCATCCCTTGAGGTGCCCCATGTTGAACGATGGGGTTGGTACAGACAAAACATGCTGGCATACGCAAGCCAGGGGTACATTGTCATTTTTCCCGATTACACCGGATTCCACGATCCGGAGAAATTGCAACGGTATTTCAGCAAGTTCACCGAAGGCTATATGATGCTCGATGCTATTCGGAGTGTGAATCACTTTTTTACCTTACCGGAGGGGCAGTCCCTTTCTGCACGGCCTTCGAACCATGTTTTTACCGCAGGATACAGTCAGGGAGGTCACGCCGCCATGGCTGCTGCGGATCTGCGCCCCCTGTACGCACCCGAAGTTCCGCTGACTGGAGTTATTACCTACGGGTCAACAAACGATGTTGAGGCATTAATGCGGGAAGGAGTAGCTTATTCTGCCCTGATTCTTGCGGCCTACCGGGAAATGTACGGAAGCGACCTCATACAAATTGAGCGGGTGCTTCGACCCAGGTTTATACCAAATTTCGACACCGAGTCTAAATTCCGCCTGCCTCAATTTCAGGCCCATTACGGGTTTAACCAGGAGCCGGTTTTTGTTCCCTCCTTCAGGAATGCCCTGAATAATGGAACCCTGCGGGACTACTACCCTGAGCTCCATTACATTCTCGCAGAGAATCATACGGGTCATAGCGGCCACGGTCTTCCTTCCCTGGTTGTTCAGGGGAGTCTGGATTTCATTGTGACCGACGCCACCCAGACAATTTTTGTGGAACGTCTTCGGGAATTGGGAAGCGAGGTTCGGTTTTTGATTTTCCCCGGGGTTGCCCATCGGTATACCCGCCATGCAGGTTTTGCACCCAGTCTTGTCTGGATGGAGGAGCAGATCAAGAAAAACTAGGACTGCATGGCCAAGGCTTTTATCAGTGCTTTCTGGTAATGGGGGATATCATCCACAACCCGCCCCCATACCAGGTTTCCTTCCTGGAATGCCGGTTCATCCACCCAAAGTGCACCGGCATTTTCCATATCATCCTTTATCCCCAGGGAACCGGTACATTTTCTGCCCTGAAGTATTTTGGCACTTGCAGCCATCCATCCGGCATGACAAATGAATCCAATAGTCTTGCGGTCCTTGTCCATGGTGCGAATGATTTCCAGCATATGGGTATCCCTGCGCATTTTGTCCGGAGCAAAACCTCCGGGAACCGTCAGAGCAAAAAGGGTCTTGGGATCCACATTCCGGGCAGCTATATGGGATTTTGCGGTCAGACCGCCGCTTTTTGATTCGTACAGGGTATTCTCTTCGCTTCCGATTATCAGAAGCTCGTAACCTTCTTCCCTAAGCCTCATGGCTACCGACCAGAATTCCAGATCTTCAAAACCCGGGCCTACCAACATTCCAATGACCTTATCAGGCATACTTCCCCCTTAATCAGGCTATTCTCTTGTTTCTAATATAATGACAAAGGAGGTGTGTGGCTAATTGATGATTTTCATTGACAGAAGGCTGACATCGTCTTGAAAAATATCGCTCATGGTCATAGCCCGGACCTGATTCACTACCTCATCCAGGTTTTCTTTCGGAGTGTTATTCTGGAGAACGAGCAGTCGCTGGAATTCTTTTAGTCCCAGGAGTTTTCCGTTAGACCGGGCCATTTCATAGATTCCGTCGCTGAAGACGTAGAGAAAGCTGCCGGGTATGAGGGTTGTGGAGTGGGTTTTGTAGAGATAATCGTCCTGGGCACCCAGGAGTATGTCCTTTTCCGAGAGAATTTGGAGTACCGAGGTCTGGTCAGTTTCCGATGGTGAAACAATCAGCGCCGGGGGACTGCCTCCATTTGCGTATTTCAGTTTTCGGGACCGGACATTGTAGGTTGCGTACCACATAGTAAAAAAACTATTGGCTTCCGCCCGTTGCTGGTAGGCCGTGTTCAGATGGGTCAGCACTTCCCCGGGGTCGAAGAAATTTGTTCCCGGTAATGCCTGGTTATCCATGGTGTTTGACAGGCTGACCGAGAGGAGGGCGGATTTAACTCCGTGTCCGCTTACATCGATCAGGTACAGGGCCAGGGTTTCATGATCAATCCAGAAATGGCCGACAAAGTCTCCGCCTAGTTGGGCTGATGGTATGAAAGTTATTGCTGTTTCAATGTGTTCGTTGGAAATAGGCTGGGGCAGAAGGTCGGAAATGTACTGGGCAGCATCGGAAAGTTCCCGGGCCAGGGCTTCCTGACTGGTCATAATTGCCTGGAGGTAGACCTGCTGTTGTTTTTGCAGATGTCTCTTTTCCATGCATGCATCGATTCGAGCTCTGAGAATTTCCGGTTCAAAATCCTTGGAAAGGTAATCCTCTGCGCCGAGTTTAATGCACTGGGCAATGTTTTCCGAGCTATCGAGGGAGGACACCATAATAACCGGAATGTCCTGGAGGATTGGGGTTTTTTTCAGTTCCCGGAGAACCTGGTAACCGGTCATTCCTGGCATGAGTACATCCAGAATGATAATATCAATGGGATTATCCTGGAGGAAAGACAGTGCTTCGGGTCCCGAACTTGCAGTATGGGTAAGATGGCCAAGAGCGGTGAGATTCCGGCTCAACAGGGTCTGCATTGCCCGGCTGTCATCCACAATGAGAATATGGCCAGGGATGTTTGCCCGGTTTCCCTGAAGATCATCCCCCACCCTGGCTTCAAAATCTTTGAAACTGGGCAGCTCATCTATGGAAAGAGGTGCCGGTTCAGCTTCCTTGACAACCTGAGCTTGGGCTCCCTCAATTTGCAAATCAACTATTTCCGCTTCCACCAGATCGAGCATTTGATTCGTGACCCCAATGAGTTGTTCCATGTCCCGGACAAAAATTGGTTCCTGGGATTGGAATTGGACCAGGAGCCTTCGGGCATCTCCAATTATTTGCACCAGGGGGACATAAAAGGCCTTTCGAATATCCTCAGGGGTTGCAATTTCAACAAGGTCGGTGTCATCACCAAAAAAAAAGCTTATAAGTTTGCGGATTTTTTCTGCTTTTTTGAGAATGCTTTTTAAACCGGGGATGTATTCGTCCCGCTCGTATTCCATGGCATCGGTGGCGAGAATTTCTCCGTACCCTATGATGTGATTCAGACAGGTCCGCAGTTCATGGCGAAGTTGTTCAAGATGTTTCGGCTGGTGCACAGAACCTCCACAGCCTGGTTCATTGACCGGGGCTGCTGTTCATTCTAAATCTTTGGACAGAAGGTATGTAAGCTCTGACCATGCGTTTTCGGCCTCAAATGCTGCTGACAGGAGTTCTAATTGATTGGTTATGACTAATAACTGAGCTCCCAGCAATTGCTCCCGGGTAATGAGGTCGTTTTCGAAGCTTACCCGGGCATTTTTCTCCTGTTCAAGAATGAGATCCCGGGATGCCTGGCCATTCAGGTAACGCCGGTAGCTCCGGAACTGCCTCTCGTGTAATTGGGCAATTTGAAGCCCCAGGGATGACCGGTAGGCCTCGTATCCCTGAAGAACCTGCTGTACCTGAAGGGCGCTTTCCTGGATTTTTCCCGATTGTGCACCCCCATCGTAAAGGGAAAACCGGGTACCCAGGGTAATGTTGAATCCCCAGTCCCAGTAATCGATCCAGTTGGGAATACCAGGAAACCGTTGGCCGCTTACGTCCATTTCCACCGAAAGGGCTATGTCCGGGCGCCAGGTATTGGTTCTTTCCTGGATTGACTGACCTATGCGGGCCTGTTCAATTCTTTGCTGAAGAATTGTCAGGTCGGTGTTGTTTTGCCGGGCAAGGGCAATAAGTTCGTCTGTTGTTTGTTTCGGTTCCCTTGGTTGGGGTAATGTTCCTGCAATGTGGCTCGCTTCAAGGGCTGGAATTCCGGTTAACACCCGTAAGCCTTCCAGGGCAGTACGAACCGAATATCGTGCTTCCAGTGCCTGTGACTCAATTTCCACCAGTTGTCTTTGAACGGATAACAGGTCTTCCCTATTTATTGCACCCTGCTCAAAGCTTCTGCGCCGGTCCTGCTCAATTTCCCGGTACAGGCCCAGGGCCTGGTCCAGAATTCCGGCAGCTTCTTGGGCCATGAGAAAACCTGAATGAGCCTGACGTACATCTCGTATGATGTGGTTTTGGGTTTTATTCTGCTCCAGAAGGTATATTGACAGCTGAATTTGGGAAGCAGCCAGTCCATCACGGAGTTTACCCCAGGTGTAGATTGGTTGGTTGAGATTGATTTTTGCCTGAAAGAAACTGTTCAAAGGATCGGGTACGACGATGAGGTCAGTATCTGGAACAGGGCTTGGGAAGGTTGAACCGGGGGCTGGAACCGAGCCCAGACTTCCCTGAGCCAGGGTGACTCCTTCAGGTGGATTGGCTAGCAGGGTTCCGCTCACCTGCCCGGAAATAGTCGGCATAAACCGGGAGCGGGCCTGTTGAACTCCCACCCGTGCCAGTTGGGTTTCCAGTTGTTGTGCCCTGACCATAGGGCCGTTTGCCAGGGCCTGGGAAGTCAGGTCCGGCAGGGTAAAGGACTGGGAGTGGAGGGGGAGGGTTGTCAGTACCAACAGCACAAGAATGAATTTCATGAACAGTTCCTGTTATGGTGCCGTGGTAGCCGGGGTGTACAGCACTTCCGGGATGTTCCAGGGGCTTTGGTAGCTGGCTATGGGGAAGTCGGATATTGAGAAGGTGGGATTGGCTTCCGGGTCACCTTCAAAAACCTTTTTTCCACTGGGCTCAGAGAATACTATATCAATCAAAAGCCCGTCCTCTCCATCTGGAATGTCGGCTAAGGCTTCATCTGTGGCCGTGTGGTTGTAGGTTCCCGGTGCCGGATCGATCCAATCAATATCCAAAGAATACCGGCCGTCCACACCGGTGGTTGTCCTTAGATTTCGGCTAATTGGCAAGTAGTTAACAGGGTCGCTGTCATCGGGTTCGTAGGTCTGATAGGTAACAGAAACCGAAATCCCCTGAACCCCCACGATGGTTCCGTCGGTCAGTTCCCGATAAACCCTTCCCTGAATGGTGGTTGAGAACTCGGTTCTGCCAATTTCGTTGACCCTGAATGTGTCCTGGAATCGTTGAAATTCATCGGGATTGGATGTG
>SKVS01000105.1 GCA_007129335.1 Spirochaetaceae bacterium | reverse complement strand
GTCATTCCTCCGGAAGAACACTGACAGCCCCAATGCAGTCCCGGCAGGTTGTCAGCAACAGCCCCATGCGGTCCCGAACATTGAGTTTCCAGTTCCGTTCAACCAGGGTTAAAAGCCAGCCCTCGGGGATTAATCCATCGAAAAAAGGAAAAAAAGTCGGGCTTGTAAATGGTTGTCTGACCAGGGGAAAATGGATGCTGATTGGTCGGGGATCGGAACTGTCCAAGTACTTCTGGTCGTAGGTAAAACGGTACCCATGTTCGGTTTCCTCCAAGATACCAGCCCGGGAGTCCCGGAAGAACACTGCAGCCTTACGCATGGGGTTGAGCATCCCACATACCGCCGCTGGTGGACTGCATATCCCCGATCACCGAGGCAGAACCCAAGCGAACAGGTCCGGCACAATACCCGAACATGTAAAGCACCTGATTCAGGGAATCCAACTGAATGCTTGGTTTACCCTGTTCAAGATCCCGGATAAACCGCAGGCCCCCCCCCCCCCGAAGAGCAAGATTCTCCTGAGTCAGGCCTAGCCGCTTCCGTTCCGCCTTAACCAAGGCGGAAAATCCATTTTCCCGTTGCTTACTCATGGGTTCATTATATACCCGAAAAGGTATAGCTACAATCAATACCGAAATACTATACCTTAATGGGTATAGTTATATGTAAATGAGAATTTTTTACACCCGTAAGGGTATAAAAAGTTGCTCCCTAATCTCCTAATCCCCGATTCGCCGGGCCCAGGAATTCCGAATGCCAAAGCTCAGCTGACCGGCCCAGTACTGGGGCAGTCCGGCAAAATCCCCCTCCACCCGGACTGTTCCGCTTCCATAACCTTGAACAAAAAACGAAACATCCCCAAGAACCAGCTCAGCCCGAAGGTCCCCCTCTACCAGGGGCAGGGTTTCACTGGTATCCTGAAAACGGGTATACACCCCCGAGGCTATTCTTCCGCTCAGGCCGAGAACCGCACCTCCAGGCGGGCCCAAACCCATCCACGAGGAAATTTGTGCACCTATTTTTGAGGTGAACACCGTTCGGGGAACGTAAAAACTGCCATTCTCATTTACCTGAAGCACATCGTCTTCATAGGTAGTCGTGAACAATACATTCATGCTCGTCCAGGGAGAGTCAGCCAAGTGAATGCCCACCAATACATCCTGTACCAGGGTAAGAATAAGGGGATTCTCATCCGAGCCATTGGACGATACGCGGTAATCAACAGAACCATAGGTCCGGGTCGACACCGATGAAAGCCGGGGATATTGGGGAAAATTCCAGGCAGCTCCAAGCTGGAAGGTCAGTGCATGGGAATGTGCAGGGGTGCGGGTACCCTGAAGACTATCGAGAACAGGCTGAAAGGTATATTCCCCCCATATGTTTACCGGGGCTGCGGTAAACCGGAGACCTGCACCGAGAACAGGATACATGGCAGTGGTCATTCCCAGATCCCTGACCAGGAAGGGTGCGGGAATTTGGCTGTACTCCTGTTCGAACAGCAGATTTTGAACCAGCACACCCGCCTGAGGCTGGAAGGAAATGTTGCCGAGGTTCCAGGAGGGATTCATTACCAAGCGGTGAAACTGGGAAGTGCCCAGGCCTGGGTGGGGATCCGAGGCGAAGCTCCGGTGGATTCTCTGATGGTGAATAGTATAATGCGCTGCCAAGGAGAAGAAAGAAGATATGTCCCGGGAGAATCCGGTTTCGCCTTTGGTAATTACCCGGAAAGGATCCACCAGGGTGGTAAATGTCCCGTGGGTTACCAGGGGGTGTTGTCGGGAGAGAAAGTTATACCGCTGAACAGCAACTGTCTGCCCCCGGTCCAGTTCGTGAACCCTTTTATACGTTTCCATGGCTCTGGACCACTGGCCCAAACGCTCCTGAACCGTGGCAAGTTGCATGGTAGCCCGAATGTTCCGGGGATCCATTACCAGGACCCGGGTAAACTGGGTAACCGCAGGGGAATAAAGCCCGTCGGCCACTAAATAATCTGCCAGCTGGTTTCGCAGGCCAAAGGAGTCTTGTTCAAAAAGAAATGACTGGAATGCAACCCCGGTGTTCAAGAACCGGTGACCCCACTGAATCTGCTCCTGAATTTTCCGTTCCAGTTCCTGAAACTGGGAAGGAAGGCTTGCAAGGGTAGCTCGGTATAATTGAAACTCTTCGGTTATTGCTGCAGGGTCTTCGAGCTCAAGCAGGAGTCTTGGGCGGCTACTGGGTACATCCGGACCCGGTGAATCCACGGGAACTCCCGATCCATTCCAGATCAAGGTCAGGTTCACCAGGGTATCCAACAGGGGAATATGGGTGTCTGCCCGAGTATCCAGCTCCAGGGATGCAGGGCCGAGTTCACCGGCAGCGAGATAGAGTATGGCTTTTCCGGTGTTCCCCAGAATATTGCCTCCTTCAGCAGCCTTGGAGAGGTCCTGAAGAAAGGTTGTTCGATTGTAATTCCAGCCCCGCTGCAGGCGCACCTGGGTCAACTGGTTGCTCCAGGTCTCCTGCTGCCCTTCGAAAGCCCGGAAGCTGCTGGCAAGGGAGTCGAAACGGGCTGTTTGGGCAGCCAGGGTGTTTACCCCTTCGTCGATAAGGCGGTACAGTTCCTGGAGTTCACTTGCCAGTTCCAGGGCAGAACGGGTTTGCTCCTGTATGTCCCCAGTAAGCTGTTGAACACGCAGAGCTTCCCGATCCCGCCGGTCCCCTTCCAGGGTTTGAATCCGCTGTTCTGCAGAAGCAAGGGTGGTCTGATTCCGCTGGATTGCCTGAATCATTCGTAAGAGGTCCCGGTGGATCTGCTGGATCTGGGAATTCAGGGTACCCTGATCGAAGGATCCCAAGGAATGAACCATGGAATATGCCTCGTTCATGAGATCCAGAAAGTCCTGCTGACCTTCGATGAGCTGGGAAAGGCGACGAAAATAACGGTTAACAAGAATATTCTCCAGCTCTGCTATTGCCTCGGAACGCATGCCATTCCAGAACAGTGCCTGGGAAAGGGCATTTCGAAGATCAAGATCGTCGGGAGTAAGCCGGAGCTGTTCCCGGTATTGATCTATAAGGCCCATTCTCAGGTTCTGCCGTTCCTGAAGATTCTCTATGTATCGCTCAATTTGGGCATCTCCAAGGAAGACCTTGGACAGGGTTTCCAACACTTCCTGGGCATCCCCGCTCCGTCCCTGGTTCATATGGAGGTTCGATAACTCAACATAAAACTGCACCACCGCAGGATGAAGCCGGATTCCCAGTTCGTAGGTTGCCTGGGCCTCGTTTTCGTAGCCATTCACTTCAAAAATGGATCCAATGGACAGCAGATCCTGAATGTTCTGTTCGTTTCTCCGGCGTATTGCCTGAATGCTGCTTAATCCTTCCTGACTCCTGTTTGCCCACAGCAAAGTTAGTGCCCGGTTAATTTGGAGATTCAGATCATTGGGAAATACTTCCAATCCTCTGTCGTAGAGTCCAAGGGACAAAGCATATTCTGCAGACCAGGCAGCTATTTTCCCGGCCTCAGCCCATACGGCGGCATCCTGGGGATTTACCCTGAGGTATCGTTCGAAGGTTTCCATGCCTTCCCGGAAGTCTCCCCGCCATATACGGTTCCGGGCAAGTTGCACCAGGAGCTGGGGTTCATCGGGTCGTACCAGTAATCCCCGAAGGAGAAACCGTATTGCACACTCATGATCGCCCAGCAGGGAAGAAACCGTTGCAATGGTCAGGTAATTTTGTATTTCCTCAGGATTCGCCTCGATCCTCGATTCATATTCCCGTAAGCTTCGGTATGGGTTATCGATAGAGCGGTCATCCAGGTCAAGGGGAAATGGATGGGCAAGACTTGCCACATCGGGGTAGGGAGCCTGGACATCCAAGAAAAACAGGCTGTCCAGATACAGGAAAAAACGGTTATCGTATCGTCGGCGTTGGTTTACCTCCAGGCGCAGGACGTTCACTCCCCCATCGAGCACCAGATCATCCACGTATACCCAGTACAGAATGGAAGAATGAGCCTGAACCACCGCTACATCCTCCCGATAATATTCCCCAACCAGCTCGTTGTTAAGATACATTCTTAAGGGGCTGGCATAGGAAGGTAATAAACTGTCCCGGGGTCCTGGAGGGGTGCCATTATAAGCAAAGCGGTAAGTACCGGGATTGTCCAGGAGAAAAACAAATTCAGCGAAATAGCCATCGCCCTGGGATGGTGGTTCGGTCCGGTTCAGCTGAAGCATGCGCTGACCCGAGCTGCCGTAATCCAGGGTTGGCTGGGTTGTGAAATTGGTAGAAACAGCGTCTTCTGCTTCTATATACACCAGGCCCTGAGGACTATCCAGAAAAATTGGCTGGAGTCCTGCGGGGGAGGGAGTCGGGGTGTTCTGAGCAAAAATTGGTAAGGTGCACAGCAGCCCCACACCGAGAAACAGTCCCCTTACTACGGGAAATAATCCGTACTTTTTTACCTTGTCCATAGTTAATCCTTTTCACTTTTTATAATAATTCATGGTACCACTATATATGCCGATAAACGAAAAAACACCATGAAACGGAAACAGATACTATCACTTTCCTATCTTCCATACCTCGAACTTGCAGTACTCGTCGGGTTTTTGGTGTTCATCGGCGGGTTTTACTTCCGGGACCCGGGATTAATCCGATTTCTCGGCCTACCGTATTTCTCCCTCATTCTCCTGTTCAGTGGATTTTACGGGAAGAACCTGTGGCTTACCAGCACGGTCCTGGTTTACGGAATACTGGCTGTCCAGGCTCTGCTTCGGGAAAATCCGGAAAATACAATGGCCTTGAACGGTTCCCCAAATGCCACCCTCATTACCGGTGGGGTGTTCGTGTTGGCCTCTTTGTTTATGGTACTAAGAATTTCCGCATTACAAAAGAAAAATTTACACTACCGTATCAGGCTACGACAACTGAGCAAAACCGCCTGGATGAACCAGAAAAACTATGAAACCTTGAAAATCGTTCAAGATGAACTGGAACAAAGGGTTCTGGAACAAAGCGATTCAATTCTCATACTCCACGCCCAGCTGAAAAAAATGGAACGGAGTAACCTCATTGATTCCTTGGAATTACTCAGGGAAACGATCCATTTATACAGTGAAGCACAAAAGATAACCCTGTGGAAATACGCCCGGCAAGATCATCAGCTTGTGCTCCTGAACCACTGGGGATATGAGGAACACGAACAACCTTTCAAATACCGGTCGGTCGATGCAACTATTCAAGGCTGGGTAGTTCGGAATTCCTCTTTTTAC